>CACWQH010000028.1 GCA_902762955.1 uncultured Lachnospiraceae bacterium | reverse complement strand
ACCATCAATTTGCTAAATCAACGCACTCAAATTCTTTATAGGTGCTAAAAATCGAAAACTCGCTTCGCTCAAACAGTTCGATTTTTTTAACGCACCTATCGCGAATTTTCGTTGTTGATTTAACGCAAATTGGGTTAAATGCTTCTGAATACCTGTTTATTCTATCCAGACACGTTAATGACTAACTAAAAAGATGCGTCACCGATTTTTTACCCGATGACGCATCTTTGATTTTGTATTTTTTATTCAGCCTTTTCAGGATAGTACTTATCATAATTTACTATCTCGTCGATGAGCTTTTCAAGCTTTTCATCCATTTCCTCATCGTTGAACTGGCCGGTACCAACTTTCTTATGTCCGCCACCGCCATACTTAAGCATAAGGCTTCCTACATCAACATGTGAGGTCTTATTTAAGATGCTGTAACCTACTGCTGCAGAGCAGCCCATACCGCCCTTACCGTTTACAATCCATACAGATATATTCTGTTCAGGATACATACTGTAAATCATAAATCTGTTACCGGTATATATAGGATCAACACCTCTTAAGTCTGAAATAATAACATCCTTTTCAACTCTTGTATGAGCTGTTACCATTTCTTTGAACTTAGCTGTCTGCTCATTATATACATCTATTCTTTCCTTAACATCAGGAAGATTAAGAATCTCCTCTGTTGTCATGGTTCTGCACGCATCAATAAGCTCTTCCATAAGCTTATAATTAGGAATTGTAAACTGACGCCATCTTCCAAGACCTGTTCTTGGATCCATAAGGAAACCTATGAGTATCCATCCGGTTGGATTAAGCACCTCATCGATAGTAAGGTTACCCGAATCAACCTTATCAACCGCTTCCATCATCTCATCAAGATGTGAAAACTTTTCAGCACCACCATAATACTCATATATTATTCTTGCACATGATGGAGTAACTCTGCTTTCGCCCTTATATTTTCCTTCAAGTTGATTTCTCTCAAACTCACTTGAATGATGGTCAAACCAAAGGCCACAGCCCTCTACAAACGGAACATTTGCAAGACAGTCATTTTCATCAACAGGAACAAGTCCATCCTGCAGATCCTTTGGATGTGCAAATTTCCATGAATCTATAATACCAGCTTCTTTAAGAAGCGCACCGCAAGCTAAACCATCAAAGTCAGAACGTGTAATTAATCTCATTATGTATCCCCCTTAATCGTATAATTGCTCTTTTAATTTTTTCATAAACCTGTTCCTATAATATAATATTTTCGCTTTCTTTTCAAGAACTATCTTAAAATAATACAAAACTGAATACATTTTTCTCCTTGCCATTTTTGACAAGCTGCGTGCCAGTTTTGGCAAGTTTTTTTATTTTAAATTATGATGCTATTTTTTCCAACTTTTCTTTAACAGCTTCCTCAATAAAACTATTGAGACTTTTGTTATGAGTTATTGAATAAATTGCCGCTTGTCTGTGTAGTTCACTTCCAATCCTTATATTGAGGCTTCCCTTATATGCTTTTTCTGGCTCAATTCCCTCTTTCTCACACAAACTTAAATACTCATCTATTGCATTATGAAAATCATATATTAACTCTATTCCATTTTTCCCTTCATATGATATCAACGAACTTATACCTTGTACTTTTCCATAAAAAATCAAATCTTCTTCTGAAAACTCAACGCTTCCTATATAATCTTTATATTGAATAACACTATTCATATCAATCCCTCCTGTTCTTATTACTGTCTGTTATAATAATTTATTCCGTCCGAAGGATTAAAATATGTTCTTATATATCCATCCGGTGATACGACTACAAATTCGTTAGATATTTCAAGATAATAGACATCATCCCCATCCTCTTCTTCAAGCTTATGAAGAGAGTCCTTGTTTAATACAACCTTTTTTGCCGCAGCCTCATATTCCTCTGCCGAGGAAAAGCCCATCTCGATTCCATGCTTTTCATAATGCTCATTTAATCTGTTGGCATTTCTAAATGTAAGAGGGCGTTCATCTGTTATTTCAGTTGTCTCTGTTCTATCTTCTTTTGTAGTTGCTTCAGTCTTTTTTTCTTCTGTTGTTGCTTCAGTTTTCGTTACGGTTTCGGTTGTTGTTTCTGTTGTAATAACTTCAGTGGTTTTTGTTTCAGTTGTTGAATCATTATTATCTTTATTTCCGCCAACCTTACCTGATATAACCGATATCAAAACTATAACAATAACTATAGCAGAATAAAGGATTGAATTATTCTTATTTTTCATAAGTTTACGCCTCCAATTTTTTTTAAATCACCATCTCAATTCCAAATACTCCGTTTTTAAAGGTTGCCTCAATCTCAATACCAAGCTTGCCGCAAAGCCTTTTCACCACATAAAGTCCAAGTCCGCTGCCCTCGCCATGTCTGTCCTTTGAACGCACAAAGGGTTCAAATATATCGTCCACATCTATATCATAGCCTTCGGCGACATCATTTTCAAATATAAGCTTTACCGAAGCACTACTCTCATCATAGGCAACTTTAAGTGCGAGCCAACTATATGCATACTTTCTTGCATTAGAAAAAATATTTTCCAAAATTCTTCTTAAGTCATGCTCGCTTGATATAATTTTTATATTTTTTTCAGGCAAATCAAATTCTGCTTTTATACCTTTAGCTTCAATCCATTCATTTTGTTCAAGTGCTATCTCGGAAATAAACGGAATAAGAGCTATCTCTGTTTTTGATAAGGTCTCATTATTTTCCACCAGGGACACATCAAGAAAATCATCCGAAAGCTCACGTAAAAATCCAACCTTACTTATAACCACATTAAGATATTCCTTCTCCTTATCCGAAAGCTCATCCGATTTATTTATCAACTGCAGATATCCGTCCACTGACGTAAGAGGTGTTCTAAAGTCGTGGGAAATACCTGCGATTATCCTTTGCAAATGCTCCCTGTCAACGGCATACTCCTTAAGCATTTCGGAAAGCTCATTGATATAATCATTAATCGCATTGGCAAGCTCAACGCTGGACGCACCAAAAGAACCAACCGTTACCGGCTGATTCCTTTTGGTTTCCTTTTTTTCAATTATCTGATTGGTTATGTCCCGCATTTCTTTTTTAAGTATGCCTATCCTTATCGCAAGCATCAGACACACCACCAAAAGCAGAACACATATTATTATTAAAATCTTTTCCATAATATATCTCTTATTTATACAATCCCTTCTTCATAAATATATACGATAATCCTCCCCAAAGCAAGGTCTCAAGTACAAAGCTCATTAAAATGGCACATACCACTTCCCCCGTGATTTTTTCACCGAATACACTCATAGGCTGGCCCATCAAAAGCCATCTCATATATTTCATATATTTACTCGGACTGTTCTCAAAACTAACCTCGAGAATTATACTTACAAGCGTATCAACAAGCATAAATCTAAGATAACATATTACTGCTCCGAGTGCACCCCTGAATGTTGTCACCATCAAAACACCCATTACAGTCGCATGAAGTAATACCACAATGTAAAGTAAAAGTCTTACAGCTACATCATCCAATTCTCCGTAGCCCTTGGCACTGCCAAATATAAGAGTTGCTGCAACAAATGAAACACCCATAACTCCGGTAATTGTTCCGGCTATTACCAGACATTTACTTACTAAAATCTGCATCGGCCTTTTTCCGCTCATAACCTCATAATAAACGGTTCTGTTTCCAAATGCCGTAGCTGTAAGCACAGCTGCAAACATTGCCACAAAAAGTATAAGTATCATTGCGGAATCTTCTCCTGTCTGAACCAGATATTCTCCCGCATTTTCCGGTCCGTTAATAAAAGGCACAACCGCACCAAATAAAACCAAAATAATTGCCAAAAGCCAAAATCTCATAGTCTTTGTCATTCTAAACCATTCTGCTCTAAGTAATCTGTTCATCTCTAACCCTCCTAATCCTCTATCTGTTTTCCGGTTTTTTCAAGATAATATTCCTCTAAGCTTTCTCCCTCTTCGCAAAGCCTTGTGATTATAAAGCCTGCGTCGGTTATGGATTTGGACAGCTTTTCTATATCATCTATGCCCTCATAAAGTCTTATTTCACCGTTGTCCCTTACCTTGAAATCCTTTATGTTAAGCTTATTTTCTATGTAAGCTACAGTCTCTGAATTTTTATTGGTCGTAAGTGAGACATAGGACCTTGCATGTTCTATCATTTCTTCTTTGGAAAGCTTCTCCACAAGCTTACCTTCATTGATGATTATGAAGTCCGTACATAATTCATAAAGCTCCGTCAAAAGGTGGCTGGAAATAAGAATCGTCTTTTTATCCTCCACACAAAGCTTCTTTAAAATGTGTCTCACATAAGCTATTCCTTCAGGATCGAGACCGTTTACCGGCTCATCCAAAACCAGAACATCCGGATCGGGAAGAAGTGCCATACCTATGCCGAGTCTCTGCTTCATACCGAGTGAAAATCTCTTTGCAAGCTTATCTCCGGTATCTGCAAGTCCCACAAACTCCAGCACCTCATCAATTCTTTCATCACTTGCAACTCCACGCATATATCTTATGAATTCCATATTTTGTCTGGCTGTCATGCCACCCTCTATAATAGGTGCCTCTATCATGAAGCTTATCCTGTCTCTTACCTTATCAAGCTCCTTCTCTCCTGTCTTTCCAAAAAGACTTATGCTTCCTTCATCCTGCATGGCAAGTCCGCCTATCATTTTCATAATAGTTGTCTTACCTGCACCGTTTGGTCCGATAAGTCCGTAGATATGTCCCTCCTCTATATCAAAGGACACTCTGTCAACAACCGTTGATTTCTTTTTCTTGCTTTTATATATCTTTGTAACATTTTCAAGACTTATTACACTTGCCATAACAATCCCTCCGTTTATTTATTATAAATCAATAATAAAATATGATAGTTAATCAAAGGTTAAGTTAAAGGTTAAGAAAAGGTTAAAATTGAAAATCTCAGGTATGCATTTGGGGACGGTTCTCATTTGTACATTTTATGGTACACGCAAAGCACGCTGGTCGCTTAACGCTTTGCTTAGCACCAAAAATATACAAATGAGAGCCGTCCCCAAATGTACAACTATTTACGTAATCTGTATCCCATGCCCCAGACTGTTTCGATATAATCAAATTCATCATATTTTTTTAATTTACTCCTAAGATTGCTCATGTGAACCTTAAGAGTCGTATCCTCAACCAGATACTCTTCATTCCATACACTTTCGTATATATTGGCTTTTGAAAAAAGCTTGGTCGGATTATTTAAAAAGAGCTCTAAAATCTCAAATTCCTTGGCCGTAAGCTCAAGCTCATTTTCCGATACATATACCCTTTTTGCATTAATGTCCATTTTAATATTATTATATTCAAGGATATCCTTGGCTATATCTTTAACCTTTTCCTTAAATGCCTCGTTTTGTCCGCTTCTCCTTAACACAGCTTCTACACGCACAATCAGCTCGTCCAAATCAAAAGGCTTTGTCATATAGTCATCTGCCCCAAGTCTTATCATATCAATCTTGGTATGAACCGAATCCTTAGCTGAAAGCATAATAACAGGAAGATTAGAATGTGTCCTAAGCTCGCTCAACACATTATCACCACTTTTAAACGGAAGCATGATATCAAGTATCGCCAAATCAAATTCTTCCGCTCTTTCTCTAAGAAGCTTTGAAGCCTTCATGCCATCAAAAACACTTTCAGTAGTATATGAATTTTCTTCCAGATATAGCTTTATTAAGTTATTAATTTCCTTATCATCTTCAATAATTAGAATTTTACTCATATGATAACCTTTAACCGTTTTATACTTTTTTATACTTTTTCAAATAAATTTATTAACCCTCATAGCTTTCTTTTACAAATTCCTCAAATAAAGGTAATGTAAAAGTGACATAGCCTCTTACATCTCCATTTATTATTCCTCTTTTAATAAGTCTTTTTCTGTATGGATTAAATTCATTAGTGTTAAGTTTCAAAAAAGCTCGTATTTCACTAATTTTTCCTGTCTTTGTCATTGCTATCCCATAAGCTATTTCCCTATCCTTATTTGATAATTCTGACCATATTTTTTCGTAAACATATTCCTCAAGATATTGACTGTATTCATCTAAAATATCATTAAGCTTTCCCTCACTGTTCCACATAAAATATCCAAGCACCTGAAATGCAAACGGATACCCCTTTGTAAGCTTTGCCATCTTAAGTGAAAGTTCCTCACTAACACCTAAAGTCTTCTTATAGTTACTTGCTATATTTTTTATATTAAGTGGTTTTAAATCTATCTTAGTTGCCCTATATAAAAAAGTAAGCGTTTTTTCATTTTGTAATTCACTTATATTTTCATATAATCCTGTCATTAAAAGAAAAATAGGCAAATCCTGTCTTACAAAAATCTGAAAAGCACTTGCAAATTTTCTCATTGTATCTGTACTTACCACCTCATCAATTGTTACAAGCACCCTCTTACCCTGCTTTTTTATGCTTTCAAGCATCTTTGTAATAGCTGTTTCTATATCTGTTATTGGTGCAACGCCGCTTACCTCCAGTCCAAATCCAAAAAATGAAAGGTTTATCTTCGCACTCTTAAATAACTTTGCAAGACTGTTTTCACTACTCAACTTTGATGCCAAACTTTCCAACAGATTATTCTCAGGACTTAAATTAACTACAATCCAATCCGGCTGTTTTTCTATTGTTTTCGATATATCTGTCATAAAAACCGTTTTACCTGCCCCTCTTAAACCGGTAATCATAAAAACCTGCTGTGACGGTTCATCATCAAAAAAAGTATCTAAAATTAAATTAGATTGTACAGGTCTTGAAATAAGCTGATTGGGATTTTTTCCAAAGACCAAAGAATAGGGATTTTTTTTCATATAGCAGGCTCCTTTTACTGTTTTTACTATTTTTTACTGTCGTTTACTCTTTTTAATTTCTTTTACTGTTCTTTACTGTCGTTTACTGTTTTAAAAATATTTTACTGTTGTTTACTGTTTTTGTCAATAAAAAATGAACAGATGTATCAACTCAAATCTCTACATCTGTTCAAACCTTCATTCCCTGATAAGCACCAAGCTCCCTCATCCTCTTATGAAGTGTATTAAGTACCTTTTTCTTATCTTTTGACCAGATTGGTGCGATAAGTATCTTTTTAGGTCCGTCACCGGTTACACGGTGCACAACAACCTCCGGACTTATATTTTCCAGACATTCTATAACAAGTGAAATATAGCTTTCCATATCCAAAACTTCAAACTTACCTTTTCGGTATTCGTCAGCAAGATCTGTTCCTTCAAGGATATGCAGCAATTGAAGCTTTATTCCAAAAGGCTTCCTCTCGTTTACATATCTTACCGTATCAAGCATCATCTTACTTGTTTCATACGGCAATCCGAGTATTACATGCGTTATGTACGGAATTCCTATATCGTCCAGTTTTTTTACCGCCTCATCATAAACCGATAAATGATATCCACGTCTTATATACTCTGCTGTTTTTTCATGAATAGTCTGAAGTCCAAGCTCAATCCAGATAAATTTATCAAAAGATTTATCTTTACCTGATAAATCATTCACATAATCGCCACAACAATATTTTTCTTTTAGCTCACGTAATAAATAAACCACCTCATCACCAATGCAATCCGGTCTTGTTGCTATGGATATTCCAACTACATCTTTGTGCGAAAGTGCCTCTGTCCATATCCTTCGCAGATACTCAATATCTCCGTACGTATTGGTAAACGCCTGAAAATATATTATAAACTTATCACCGACAGCCTTATTAAACTTTGTAATCCCTGCTTCTATCTGCCTGCTTACATAATCCGTGCTATTCATTATTTTGTCATAATCTTTATCATTGAGAGTCTCTATATCCAATCCTGACATATCTACCGCAAAATCTCCGCTTCCTCCCCTGCTGCAAAAGATACAGCCGCGACTTCCGAGCGTCCCATCCCTGTTGGGGCAGGACAGTCCGGCATTCACGGCTATCTTATAAATCTTTTCACCATATGTATTTTTAAAATAAGCATTTAACGAATAGTATGGCTTGTCCAACCAATCAATCAAATTCATATATAATCCTCAGCTAATAAGTAAATAATTATTTCAGCAATGAAGCACTATCTTTTTTATATTACCTTTTCTTGTTTCCTGCTCTTCCACCGGCATCTGTTGCTATCCTTATCAAAAGCATAGCAGGAACAACATAGTAGCTTGTTTCTGTAGATTTTATAAAAAAAACCAAAATAAATATCAAAACGATAAAAGCAAGCATAAACAATAATTCAGTAACCATTTTTTCTTTTTTTCTTTTTTTGTAAATCATTCTCTCATCTTGTATATTGTTAACCTCATAACCCAATAACCTTTTTTTCTTTTTTTTATCAGGCACGTCATATACGCAATTTTCATAAGGTTTCAATTTGTGTATGTTAATTACTTTAATATCAGGTATATCCTCATCATTAAGATTATACAAATTTGTTTGAAATGCATATTCCATTTTTGCATATTCTCTCGTGAGCACATCCACAGAATAATGAATTGCCTCTATACCATCAAAATAGTACTTTAAATATGCCTTTAAGCAAAGCTTGATGACAGGAACAATCTCATCATCAAACTCTCCTATACTATAAACATTAATTACCTTAATTAAAAAAACAGATGCACTTTCACCGCTTGTCTTTATAGCATGAATCACAAACCACTGTGAATTAAACACTAAAAGATATGCATCCACATAAAAGGTTGCATAATTATCATGCTTATTTTTTAGTTTGTTAAAAAATATATTTTCTTCTTTTGAATATAGCCATTTATCGTCAAAATAATCAGTATAAATCCTATCCACCATTTCCTGATTCTTTTGTGATAATTTTGTATAATAAAAGTCACTCTCAGTCACACTGTATTCTCCATTAAATTAAAAGATAACTAAAAAATTAATTATCCTTACCACCTATACCTGTGAAGCTGTCCCTGCTCCTCAAGTCCCGGGAATCCCTGCTGCCTCAATGCCTCATAGAGTATAACAGCCACCGAGTTAGACAGATTGAGCGAGCGTTCCTCCGGCATCATAGGAATACGTACACAGGTTTCCTTATTATCAAGCAAAATCTCCTCCGGTATGCCGGCACTCTCTTTTCCGAACATTATATAGGCATCCTCTTCATAGGTTACATCCGAATATGTCTGCTTTGATTTGGTTGTTGCCATATAAATTTTCGCACCGGGATTTTTATCCAGAAAATCCTGATAGTCATCATAGATGGTCACATCAAGCTTCTCCCAATAATCAAGTCCGGCGCGTTTTAACATCTTATCATTTATGCGAAAGCCCAAAGGCTCTATAAGATGAAGCCTCGTGCCCGTCGCAACACAGGTACGTCCTATGTTACCCGTGTTCGCCGGCATTTCAGGCTCCAGAAGTACTATATTAAGCATTCTTTTCCCTCAGTCTGGTTATGAAATTATTTATCCTTCCCATAGCCTCTCGTAATTCATCTATGGAATATGCGTAAGAAATTCTAAGGAAGCCCTCTCCGCAATCACCGAAAGCGGTTCCCGGAACAACTGCGAGCTTCTCCTCCTGAAGAAGTCTTGTAGCAAACTCGTCACTTGTAAGCCCAAATTCCTTTATGCAAGGGAACATATAAAATGCGCCCTTCGGCTCGAAGCATGGAAGTCCCATTTCCTCAAATGCCTTAAGAAGATAATGTCTTCTCTTATCGTAAGATTCCCTCATCTTCTCGATATCCTTATCGCCCTCTTTTATGGCACTTATGGCTGCATACTGGCTGGTTGTAGGAGCACACATGATTGCAAACTGATGAACCTTTGTCATCTGCTCAGCAATTACCTGCGGAGCAAGTGCATAACCGAGTCTCCAGCCTGTCATAGCATAGGCCTTCGAGAAACCGTTTATGATAATTGTTCTTTCCTTCATATCCGGAAATGAACCGATGGTGCAATGCTTTTCGCCGCCATATGTAAGCTCTGAATAAATCTCATCCGAGATAACAAATATATCCTTTTCCTTACAGATATTTGCAATAGGTTCAAGATCCTCTCTGGTCATAATCGCACCTGTAGGATTACTTGGGTATGCAAGTATAAGTATCTTTGTTTTATCAGTTATCGCTGCAAGCAATTCCTCCGGTGTGAGTCTGAATTCATTTTCATTTTTAAGCTCAATTGTAACCGGTACACCACCTGCAAGCTCAACGCAAGGTACATAAGAAACATAACACGGCTGTGGGATAATAACCTCGTCACCCGGATCAAGCATGGCACGAAGTGCTACATCTATACCCTCGCTGCCTCCGACCGTAAGAAGTGCCTCCTTCTTATAGTCATAATCAACATCGTATTTTCTCTTGTACCATTTACAGATTTCCTCTCTCAGTTCGAGAAGCCCTGAGTTTGAGGTATAGAAGGTTCTTCCCTTTTCAAGAGAATAGATACCCTCCTCACGGATATGCCATGGTGTATCGAAGTCCGGCTCACCAACACCGAGTGAAATAGCCTCCGGCATCTCACTTACTATATCAAAAAATTTTCTTATGCCCGAAGGCTTAATATCCTGAATTGTCTTAGATAATGGATTTCTCATGGAATAATTGCCAACCTTTCATCTTTTTTCTCAACGTCAAATATTATGCCGTGATCCTTGTATTTCTTAAGAACAAAATTAGTAGAGGTACTTACAACAGTTTCCATAACCGCAAGCTTATTCGATACAAACATGGAAACCTCCTTAAGTGTCTTACCCTGAAGTATAACGGTAAAATCAAATGCACCTGCCATAAGATATACAGCACTCACTTCTTCGAAGTTGTATATTCTCTCTGCGATTTTGTCAAAGCCCTGTCCACGCTGCGGAGTAACCTTAATCTCGATAAGTGCCGTAACCTTTTCCTCTGCAACCTTATCCCAGTCAATCATGGTATGATAACCACATATTATCTTCTTATCCTCCATAGCCTTGATGTCCGCCGCGACTGCTGCCTCATCAAGTCCGAGCATATCCGCTATATCCTTAACGGAAAGCTTGCTGTCTGTTTCCAAAAGCTTTAAAATCTCAGTGTTCATACTTAACCTCTTTTCCACCACGACTTGCGTGATTAATATATTTTTATCAAAATTAATTTAATATACTACCTTATAAATCTCATCACCCTTAACCGGCGAAAGAAATCTCTGTTCCGGTTCTTTTACATCACCAAGCATAACTACCTTATTATTGTCATCGGTTACTCTGCCGATAGCTGTCACAGGCAATCCTTTTTCGTTCTCCGACTCATCTCTCACAACCGCAATCACTGCTCCGGTTCCGTCCAGCATATAAGGATTGATGTCAAAAAACTCACATATCTCAACCGTTTCCTGCTTAATCGGTATGCTTGCATGATTTATATTTATTCCATGCTTTATCTTGACTCCAAGCTGCCAGAGTGCTCCGTATATGCCACCATGTGAAACATCATGCATATAAAGCACATCTTTTCCAAATGTATCGACTAAAATCCGAACCTTATCTCTTATAGCATATTCCTCTTTGTTAAAATATGCTCCTTCTATGTAGCTATATGCAAATCTTTTACCAAGCTCATCCCTCTTACTTCTTGCGATAATATCCGTACCCATAAGTCCGGCATATCCAAGCATGATAATTCTGTCGCCCGGTGCAATTTTATTTATATCACCGGCAAGCACTTCACAATTATTTTTTCCATTATCGCCGGCCACCGAACCATATGCTGTAACTACAAAGCTTGCCTTGTTATATGCCCTTCCTACCCCGGTATGACCTCCGAGTATCTGTATGTCCTCTTCGTCCGCCAGAGAATTAAATTCCTTCATATAAAGCTTTATATCCGCCTCACTCACCGACTCAGGGAGCAGCATAACAAGCCTCACACCAACAGGCTCGGCACACGAAACAGCAAGATTATTCATCGCCTTAACCCAGGCTATATAAGGATCACAGGAAACACCCTCACAGGATACCACATCCCCGGCAAGGGAAAAATCATTTCCGATTCCAACGCCCTGCTTCAGTGCCTTATTATGTTTTCTGACATGCTTTGTAACCGAACGTGTATTAACAAGTTCATTTAAGGTTCCAAGTTCCATAGAGCCCTCATTTATCTCAAAACTTCTTTACTTAACAGCTACTCAATAGGTGCATCTGCAGGAGGATCCTCAGCAGGTGCAGGATCTGCAGGTGCTTCAGCAGGAACCGCAGGTGTTTCGGCAGGCGTTTCCGCAGGTGCATCAGCAGGTGTTTCATCCGGATTTTCTGATACTTCTTCCGGTGTATCCGGACCTACTGTTACGTGTTCCGGTGTAGACATATACTGGCTCGTATTAATCTTAACAGAATCAGTAAGCTGACCATCTACATAAACATGCTTCCAAAGCTCTGCCACATATCCCGTATGAGCCTTCTGGGTAACATTTCTGGTTCCGGCAGGAAGGCTTTCATCCACCTCAACTATCGCCTCACCCGGTGATATAGTTTCCACAAGAACCGACTCAAATTCCAGAGTCCTGTTCTCAGGTCTTGTCTCTTTGCCAAAAATAGCAAATGTAATCTCACCATTTTCACAGGCACCGGCTATATAAATCGGTGTGTCCGTGCTATTTCTGAATTTAAAATTCTTTACATCTCCGGAAATAGCCGCATCCTGAGCGAGCTTGACATATCCAACTGTAAGACTATGGTTGGCACGCTGTGTTACCTCAAGCTCCGAATACAAAACCGCATTGTAAAGCGTGGTTGAAACCTGACATACGCCTCCACCGAGTCCCTGAACTACAGTTCCATTACTGTACTCAGCAGCATAATGATAACCATTTTCCTCGGTATAAGGTCTGATGGTAGCATCCGTATCAAATTCTTCTCCCGGTAAAACCAGAGTACCATTTATAAAATTACATGCATTTTCAACATTTGCCATACGTCCGGCATCACCACTGTAAGTGGTTGTATATTCACCCAGCTTATCGGTAATTCCATTTAATGCATCACTCGTAACCTCAGGCTCTGCCTCGGTATATACAAGCTCCATACTGACATTACTAAAATCCGTTGTCTGGCCTAACACATTTTGAAATTGATCGATACTCGCCTGAGTATCTACTGTTATGCCGACAGCCTCCGGCTGAATCTGAAATGAACCGTCTACCATCTCGATAGATGCCGATGACGGCTCAACATTGAAACCGGCAAATACATTTTCAAGATTGGCATATGCGTCTCCACCCAGAGTAAAGCTAAGCTCAAGCTCCTTTGTTCCACCATATTCAAGTTCTTTTTTCTCTTTAAATCTTTTTAAAACATTTCCTTTGCGTCCATAACTGTAAGCTGCCTCGACAACCCTGTCCGCATCTGTTGAAACACCTATCTCAGAAAGAGGTACACTGACATTATTATCTCCACAGGTAAATGTTATGGAGGATGCATTTACACCTTCAACAAATGCGGCGCATGCATTTTTTGCCTCCTCTAATGTCATACCACCTACATTGGTTCCACCCACATATACATTTGGGAGAATTCTGCCATCTGAATCACCGGGCTGTGATGATTCGGTCTCCGGCTGAACAGGCTGTGCATCCGCTTCCTCGGCATGTACGTTATATACGCCTGCAAGTGACGCAAAAAGCATTGTTCCTACCGCCAAGGCAACTCCCTTCAATTTAATTTTCTTTAAAAAATACAGCTTATCAATTTTCATTAAAATACCGCCATCCTTGAAAAAAAATAATAATAATGGTATCCTATAATGCAGATACCAAAAGTGTTATAACCATAGCCAAAACCAAAACTATACAAATTATGGCTGAAATAAGCTTTTGTTTTTTCTTGTTATTAAAATTAATCATTTACAATGTACCTCCTGAAAGGAAAAATTTATGGGTTACGTAAATTATATAATAATATGTGCAACTTTACTGGTTGGCTTTGCTGCCTTTAGAGCCATAGCATATCAAAACAAAAAAGCCAAACGTACACTTACGGAATTCTGGAATCGCGAAAGCGAAGCGAACTCTGTAAGGCGTGCAGATATATCCAATCTTGATTATATCACGTTATCTTTTGATAAACTGCCTATAAATGAGGTAAAAAATGCCGGTTTTTCTGACATTTATGACGAACTGACCCGTCTTTCCGAAAAAAAGTTTATAAATCTGTCGGAGTATACCAACACAGATCTTAAAATGATGTATGGTCCCGCAAACCTCGAAGCCTTAAGCGAGTACGACAATAATTACAGCCAGCTGATACGGCTTTTAAATAAGCTTTCAAAAGAATTTATCAATATTGATAAAACAGACGCTGCCAAAATGGTTTTGGAATACAGCATCGAAATCGGCTCAGATCTAAGCACCGACTATGAAATGCTTGGCAAGATATACCTTGACTCAAACGATGAAGCCGGTTTCAAAAAGCTTGAAGAAAAAGCCGAAGATATAAATTCTTTATCTAAAAATCTAATCGTGAGTAAATTAGATAGTCTTAAAACTCAAAACAGCACCAACTAGCATCTGCCTATATCTATTTTAGGCTGTTAATTAGCTTTTTTCTTATTTTTAGCGGACGGACAAACTCCTGCCAAAACGCACTCATCACATTTTGGTCTTCTTGCTATACAAATCTTTCTTCCATGTGCAATAATCTGAAGATTATAAAGTATCCACTGTTCCTTGGGCAGACACTTCATAAGAGCATATTCTATCTTAACAGGATCCTGCTCCCTGGTAAGTCCGAGCAGATTTGATATTCTCTTAACATGTGTATCAACCACGATGCTCGGTTCATCAAAAATATTGCCTCGTATAACATTTGCGGTTTTTCTTCCTACTCCTGAAAGCTTAGTTAATTCGTCGATATCTGACGGTACCTCTCCACCATGCCTTTCAATAACCTCATTTGCACAGGCTATGATATTTTTAGCCTTATTCTTATAAAAGCCGGTCGAATAAATATCCTTTTCAAGCTCCGACTGCTTTGCTTTGGCAAAAGCATGCACATCCGGATATTTAACGAACAAATCCTTCGTCACGATATTTACCCTTGCATCCGTACACTGTGCACTAAGGATGGTCGCCACCAAAAGCTCCCACGCATTATTATGCTCCAGATAAGTTTTAAAATCCGTGCCGTATTCTTCATTTAGTATTTTTATAATTTCATTTATTCGTTCTTTTTTAGTCATTATGTTCCTTTTTCTATCAATCTACCTTTAGGGCAATTATAAGCTTACTATCCTTCAATCTATCGATCGGACAATTTATAAGCTTTCTATCCTTCAATCTACCTTTAGGACAATTATAAGCTTTCCATCCTTCAATCTATCCATCGGACAATTTATAAGCTTTCTATCCCTCAATCTGTCCGAGCAGATAATTTATAAACTGCTGAGCCGTTCTACCCGATACGCCGCCATGGGAAAGCTCCCACATATTAGCCTTGGCACAAAGCTCCTCATCACTTAGTGTAATCTCCGGATAACGCTTGGCAAGCTCGGTAACAATCGTATTAAATTCCTTCTTTGAAGGCTTGGAATAGCTGATCGTAACACCAAATCTGTGTACCAAAGAAAGCTTCTCCTGCATGGTATCCGACTTATGCATACCGTTATCCATCTCGACATCATCGCGGTCATTCCAGGTTTCCTTGATGATATGTCTTCTGTTGGATGTCGCATATATAAGCACATTATCCGGCTTGGTCTCAAGACCACCCTCAATAACCGCCTTAAGATACTTGTACTCTATCTCAAATTCCTCAAAAGAAAGATCATCCATATATATGATAAACTTGTAATTTCTGTTTTTAATATGCGATATAACGGCAGATAGATCCTTGAACTGATGCTTGTAAATCTCTATCATCCTAAGTCCCTGATCGTAGTATTCGTTAATAATCGCCTTAATACTCGTCGACTTACCTGTTCCGCTGTCGCCAAACAAAAGAACATTGTTGGCCTTTCTTCCGTTTACAAAAGCCTCGGTATTATCCACAAGCTTCTTCTTTTGAATCTCATAGCCCACCAGATCAGAAAGCATAACCTTATCGGTGTTGTTGATAGCTATAAACTCCAGATCCTTACTCTCCTCGTGGCTTATACGAAATGCCTTGTTAAGACCAAACATGCCCACTCCGTAATGCTTATAAAAATCCGTCATAATGTCAAATATTTCATCAACATTTGAAGCCTCACTTACGTGGTCACTTATATATCTAACCTTTTCACTGACATTTTGGTTATACATCTGTTCCTTTTTAGGAAGCGACTTATAATTGGTTATGGTCGAAAAACAGTCTATGCCAAGCTCCGCCTCAATCTTAGAAAAATCATAATGAAAGAGTCTGTTAAAAATGTCATAATCATTCTTGGCAAACTTATTGACTGTACCATCTCCTGCCCCAACCTTCTCACAGGTAAGAGTAAATGAATTCTCATTGGTAATCAGATAAAACGCAAGATAATCCTGCCACAGATTTCTGTTAAAGCCAAAGCTTGTTGCAACATCAAGAATCCGCTTTACCTGACTGTAAAATCTGCTTATTATCGTCGCATCATCACAGAGCTTGTTATCCCTGTCATGAAAAATCTCGGCCATCTTATATAATATGCTGTCACCACTCAAATCGCGGTAAAGAACAAGTCCGGAAATATCCTTATACATAAACACTCCTTAAAACGCAATTCACAATACAATAAAATCTTAAATCAAAAATTCACAAGAAATTAAATGACTACTTCATAAGCTTAATCTCACCTACAACCGGCAAAGGATTTGTGCTGTTGTTGGCTGCTGAGATAATACCTGCAATTGCCATAATAAAAATAACCAAACCGATAAGGCCAAATACTATAGCGCCCAAAACTCTTATAATCGGAATCAGGGCAAATATACCACTTATCGCACTACAAACGGTAGCACAAATATTAAGTATTAATGCCTGATTGAGATGATGCTTAACAAATTCATCATCCTGGTCACCCATAATAAGTGCTATAATCCATCCTACCCATGTAATATAACTAACTATACCTGCTGTTCTCGCATTCATTATTAAATCCTCCTCATATAAAAAATATAATTAAAATTACTTCAAGCGATATTTGCGGTTCTTATTACTCCCAATAAGATATATCCTCCATATCTATTGGAAAAAGAACAAACCGTCTCATATACACTCTCACTTAATTTATTAATGCACTTTTTATACTCAATAGTATAACTTTCTCCTGATCTAAGCAGTTTTTCTAACAATTTTTTTGTCATAGAAAATACCTCATGCTTATATAATCAAGTAATATTCTACCATTCAATTCCAACAAATACAACCAAAAACAGATTAAAAATAGATTAAAAAAAATGTGCAAGCATGACACTTTTTACTCAATGCCATGCTTTGCACATTTTTTTCATATCATCATATATTACTTAAATTTTTTCTTTAATTCTGACTTTGTCATAATTCCAAGTCCCATAACTGACATTGCAAGAAGCACAACAAACATCATCATATCATCACCGGTCTTTGGTGAAGTATTATTTGTAGTTGTTGTAGTTGTGGTCGCTGCAGGTGTAGTAGTAACCGTTGCAGGAGTTGTAGTTGTATCTGTAGCCTTAGTCTTCGTAGCTATTGCATAGTTAGAAAAGCTCTTAGTCTTAAAGGTTACTATTCTTGTATCCGGATCATAAGAATCAATCTGAATTACCTCAAAGGTTTCACCATCATGAATATTATGAATGATTACTATATCTTCAACATTCACTCCTTCAGCTAGCTTGATTTTTATTGTAGCTTCCTTATCAAGCTCATCAATCTTGTTGCTCCATACATCATTGGCATCATTTTTACCTTTATAATATACATTGTAAAGGTCTATATCCAGATAATTAGCAATAGTATAATCTCCGGCTGCTCTTTCAAAGCCCGCAACCTTATCTGCCGGTAATTCCACATCGTTAACTGTAAGCTGTGCAGAACCACCAGGTAATGCACTTCCCAAGTAGATAGAACCGCTGTCAACGTTTTTACTGTTTGCCTTAACTATATCTTCCGTCTTGGTAAATGTTGCTGCAAAGTGTAAATTCGCATTAGGTACTTCAACCGTATATTGATTCATGGTACCTGATGCAGCCATAGGCTGTTCATTTAATGTAATACTGGTCAACTGATATCCATAATCAGGACAAAACTCAAAAACAACTTTATATCCGGCATAAACCTGAACCCATCCAAAACCTTTAGTTAATCCATAATCATCTGAATTCTCACCTATGTAATCTTTCGGATTAAGCTTGTTTCCGTTTTCATCATAAACAGCTATAACCTTTGCTTTTCCGTTTTTAACCGTAAACTGTGATACCCATTCAGCATCTTCAGCATCCGTCGGAACATAATCCGGATTTGCCCAGATAATGGTTCTTGGAACTACTGCATCCACATCAGCAACACCATTTATAGTATATGCTCTATCTCCCGGAACTTCAACATACCAGGTATCCCCATCAACGTGAACACTCTCACTATCAGCCTTATATGTTATGCCATTTATCGTTACCTCTTTCAATGGGTAATCTCCATAACGTGGCCGAAATACCATCAAATTTTTCAAATTAGGATCATTTGTTGCCGGAACATTTACAGTACCTGTAAATGTATACTCATCCAAATCAAATTCATCGGATTCTCCTACTATTTCTTTTTCCTCCATTGTAAGAACAATATTTGAACCTGCAAATTTAACATCAAAATCAAGATCAATTCCTGCTACAGCATTATTGCCTGAACCTTCAACACTAATGCTTAAGGTTCCATCAGGAATTCCTCCAAGAGTTCCATCAGGATTTGCCCTTCTTCTTGCAAGACTTGTTTTTCCTTCATTATCAACAGTAAGCTCCGTTGTCCAATCTTCTCCGCTTACTCCAACAACAACCTTCATTGTTGCAGGATCAAAATTTGTAAATGTAATAGTTGTATCTTCTTCCAATGTAACATTACTATAATCTGTAACACCTGCCACAGTTGCTGTAACTGTTGCATCTCCAACGGTATATGATGCTCCATTAAAGTTTGCTGTATATGTTCTCGTGCCCGGACCCGGATTATTACCGCCTTGTTGTGTAAATGAAATCTCTACTACAACCGGACCATCCGATGCAGCTACTCCTGACAAATCATTAGCAGTTTGTCCATAAACCATAATAGAACCTTCATATCCGTCAACGGGAGTAAGGTTTATTCCAAACCTACTATCTGAGGTAAGAACTCCATTATTTTCGGTTAAACCACTACCTGTAATTGTTGCAGTACCGTTTTGATAAGAAACTGTTGCTGAATCTCCAGTACCATTTACTACTATTCCTGTACTTCCACTCAGCTCAATTTTATATTCTCCTGCTGCCAAACCATCTAAAGATGGATTCAGCAAGACAATACCTATAATCATTGCAAAGGCAAGAACTATAGCTAGAGCTTTTTCTGTCTTCTTCATCATTTTTTCTCTCATATCATCCTGTCCTTTCTTTTTAAATATAGCTTTAAACCAAAAGATAAATGCAAAATCACCCCACCGAAAAATTGTTAATCAGTGGAGTGGCACGTTTGGTGCCTAGTTTCTCAATATGTCAAAAGTATTATCGTATAAATTCCTTGCCTTGTAAATAGAATTACCGCATTTGGCATTGCCAAATGCGGTAATTAAAAATCATATTTACCCCAGCAGATACGTCCTGATCGCATTTCTGAGCTTTTCATTGTATATTACAAAATGTATCTTCGGTGACAAAAGCTTATTGATTGCAACCCATTTTCTGCATATTATGAAGTCCATATTTTTAAAGTGTTCGTTTGAAACCTCTTTCAGATCGCCCTTATCCTCTTTCTTTAAAAACTCCTGAAACTCCTCTTCCTTTTCAACAGTGTATATAACCATAAGAGGCTTAGCCTTTTTTAACATGTATTTTGATTTTGCTTTATAGTACGGAAGCTCCTCTTTCTTGGTCGTGAGATAGAATTTTCCACGCTCCTGATTGGAGCTTATGCACTCACCGGAAAGCGCTACCGAGCCTGACGTCATATGTGAGGTGCAAAACATATCCGATGGTTTTTTAGAAAAATAATAAGGCGATATGGCTCCGCTCATATACATTGGAAACCAGCTTTCCATACCGAGAATCATTTCCTCCATCGGGCGGTCTATATTGTGAACCATATTTAGATGAAGACCTTTTTTAAGGAGCATCGACATGGCAACTATATATCCGTTTTTAAATTCCTCATCCTCTGCCGCCTTGGTCATAGGCAGGTCATTGTAGAAAAATATCGGCTCATCTGATTTTGACAAAAGCGTAATCTTGATAAAATCCTTTTCGGATGCCTTTCTTCCTTCCACACCATAATAGTTTTTTCCGTTTCTTAAAATAATAGGCGTGGTCGGAATCTTTATCTTACTCAAATCCTCGCCTAAGTAATCATCTATAGAAAAATCATTAAGCTTGCCAAGGAAATCACGGATAATCTTATTGTAATCCGTATGTCTTTCAAGCAGCCAGCTTTTAAGCTTTGCTCTGTAACGTTCCTCCGGAGCAAGCTCCTCGACCTTACATTCAAATATTCCGGCAATCGTGTTTCTCTTATCGGAGGTATTATAATTTGTCACGACATAATCAGTAATCCGCTCCACAAAATCATCTATGTCAAGCGGCTTTCTTTCCGCCTTTTTTATCCTGGAAATGTATGACGCATCATATCCGAGAGCCTTGCCCATACTTACATTGGACATATTGAGGCTCGACTGGAGCAGATTAAAGTTGGCTATGAAATCCTCAAAATCGTATTTATTTTTCTCGGATATTATACCCTCTTCAAAATTATTAAAAATCTCCGTTCTTTGTATTGAAATTCCGTTTTTCTTTGCAAGGCTCATTAAAGCATCTGCAATTTTGTCTATATATTCACTTCCAAGCTCCGGTTCCCTCTTGCCGCTTTGATATCTGCTTATCGCTGCCGGTGACACACCTGCCTCCTTGGCCAGATCACTTGCCGAGCATCCTATAATTTCTATATAACGATTTAATTCTTCACTAAATTTCATCTTTTTCCCTTTCCCATAATCTACAGATTAATAGTATACTCATAGATATCTCTCTTGGAAACTCCCCTGTCCTTTGCGACAAGCTTTGCAGCCTCCTTTTTATCCATGCCCCGATCCATGTACATTTTAATATGCTCCGGTATGGAGATATCTTCCCACTTTTCTAACTCTTCCCTGACAAGAGTATCCTTGGATATACCTTTTATAACTATGATACATTCACCTTTTGGTTCATTTTCCAAGTAGTATTCCAACGCCTTATCAAGGGTGGTTTTAAAAAATGTTTCGTGCTTTTTAGTAAGCTCCCTGCATATGGTCGCATCTCTTTCGCCCAAAACCTCCACCAGCTCCTTCAAGGTCTTAGTGAGCCTGTGCGGGGCCTCATATATGATAAGTGTCCTGGTCTCTGTTTTCAAAGACTCAAGGACTTCTTTCCGTTCCTTTTTGTCACTCGATAAAAATGCTTCAAATGCAAATCTCCGTGTCGGCTGGCCTGAAGCTATAAGCGCATTTACCGCCGCACATGCTCCGGGTATCGGAACAATCTCTATCCCCGCCTCGTAGCATTTTTTTACAAGTTCCTCGCCCGGATCGGAGATTCCCGGAGTACCCGCATCCGTTATCTCAGCGATATCCCTGCCCTCAAGCAATATCGAAACCAACTCGTCCGCCTTCTCATATTTATTGTGCTCGTGATAGCTGGTCATGGGCGTCTTTATGTCAAAATGATTTAAAAGCTTGATGCTGTTTCGCGTATCCTCCGCCGCTATTAAGTTTACTTCCTTTAAAACTCTGACCGCACGATAGGTCATATCCTCCAGATTGCCTATAGGCGTTGCAACCAGATATAATTTTCCTGCCATATTATCTCCATTTTAAAACAAATACTCACAGCATATTATAACACCTTAAAAGTTCTTCCGTGTAGCTTCCGTCCTTATTATAAACCACAAGAGCCGGCTCAACCTTGACCATAGGCTTGCCACCCTTAGCTGACTCTATCAAAACCATATTTGGCTCCTTGTCCACATAGGGCTGTACCATCCGGATACGCTTAGGCTCCAAATGATACTCTGATAACAGCCTTATGATTTCTGCAAGTCTGAAAGGCTTGTGAACCATGGCAAATGTACCGCCCACCTTAAGGAGATATGCAGCCGCCTTTATCACATCCTCAAGGGAAAGAAGAATCTCATGCCTTGCTATATTTTTGGGTTCCATAGCATTTAAAAGTCCCTTGTCGCCGCTTATATAAGGCGGATTTGATGTTACTATATCAAAGCTGTCTCTTTCAAACAGCTTATCCGTCTCCTTGATATCTCCGCAGACTATATCAATCTTATCCGTCAGATTATTGTACATAACTGAACGAAGCGCCATATCGGCGCTTTCGTTTTGAATTTCAAGTCCCGTAAAATGTGCCGCCTTGTCTCTTGCCTCCATAAGAATGGGAATAACACCTGTTCCCGTTCCCAGATCCATAGCCCTTGCATTTTTCCTGCCTGTTACAAAATCCGCAAGCAAAACTGCATCCATGCCAAAGCAAAACATATCGGGATTCTGAATTATATAATAACCCTTACATTGAAGGTCATCTAATCTTTCATTATCCTTAATTATAACATCCATATATTATCCGTTTATCTCACTATTTTTAAAATCAGCAATTACTGTTTTCATATCCGAAGATATCTGATATCCTTAAACAACCTGTTTCATCAAAGAGTATCAGTCATTTAATTTGGAACCTACATCCTTGGACTCAAGTGCCTCCAAAGCCTTAAGCTCCGCATCATTTACCTGATTGTCGCTCTTTCTCTTTCTAGGCTTAAATCTTAAGTCATCTACACTGTACTCTTCAATTTCCTTGCTGTCATCCTCAAGAGTAACGATAAGCTTAACCTTTTGTCTCAATACATTTACAGAGTGTACCTCACCCTTTTTGCCATCCTTGGTCTTAACTATATCGCCCACATTTGGCATTCTTTCATTGAGATAAACATAGGTATCCTGCTCATGATTAAGACAGCACATAAGTCTTCCGCAAACTCCGGAAATCTTAGTCGGATTAAGAGAAAGATTCTGCTCCTTTGCCATCTTAATTGAAACAGGGACAAATTCGGATAAATGCTTGTGACAGCACAGCTCTCTGCCACAGATTCCGATACCTCCGACTATCTTAGTCTCATCTCTTACACCTATCTGTCGGAGCTCGATTCTTGTCTTAAATACCGCTGCCAAATCCTTTACGAGGTCTCTGAAATCCACTCTTCCGTCAGCAGTAAAATAAAACAATACCTTATTGTTATCAAAGGTATACTCTGCATCTATAAGCTTCATTACAAGTCCATGCTTTTTTATCTTTTCAAGGCAGATATCATACGCCTTTTTACTCTTTTCCTTATTATCCTCATGCTGCTTGGCATCCTTTTCATTGGCTATACGGATAATAGGCTTAAGCTGTGATGACATCTTTCCTTCATCTATCTGTCTTCTTCCGAGTACAACCTTGCCGTACTCCACACCTCTTGCGGTTTCAACAATTACAAACTGACCAACCTCAATCTGAAAATCAAGCGGGTCAAAAAAATATATCTTGCCGTTTGCTCTAAAGCGAACGCCTATTACGTCTTTCATTTTAGCTCTCCTACTTTACTTTTCTTTCAATGTAAGCAATAAAAGCTCCATCGTTACATCAAAATTTGCATTTACATCTATTCTTGTCTTTGCTGTTTCTATCGCATTTATTTTATCATCTATTGAACTGTAGGATAATACTCCTGCCTGCTTCTTAAGAGTAGAATACTGATCCTTAAATAAAAGCTTATCAATATTTCCGGTAACCTTAAGCATAAGTACATCTCTGTACCACATCATCATAAGATCCATATAGTCATCCATGGAAAGCTTAAATCTCTCTATATCAGATACAGATTTAGCGAGGTCCTCAACATCCATATCAGGAATATGTGTAAGCACATTTACAACAGACTCAACTATATGTACATACTCATCATTTCCTGCAAGCTTAATTGCCTTACCGAGATTACCCTGTGCAAAATCCAGACAAAAATATGCCTTATCCAAAGTGAGTCCCATTTCTTTTGTAAGGTAATCAAGTATATCCCTTTCTCTTACCGGCTTGATATTTAAAACGATTGAACGGGATATAACCGTAGGCAGAAGCTTTTCGATATTTGATGTAAGAAGGATCAATACACCATACTCAGGCGGCTCCTCAATAGTCTTTAAAAGTGCATTTTGAGCCTCAACCGTCATAAGCTCTGATTCTTCAATTATATATATCTTATATCTGCTCTTATATGGTTTAATATCTATGGTATTTATAACCTGCTGTCTGATATCATTAACTGATATAACCGACTTTTCATGTGTAACAAATATTATGTCAGGGTGATTTCCGGACTCAGCCTGCTTACAGGACTGACATTTCTCACAAGGATCAACCTTGCCCTCCTCACACTGAAGGGTCTTGGAAAAAGCCTTTGCAAGTGCTTTCTTACCACTTCCGACTTCACCGCTTATAACATAAGCGTGAGAAACCTTGTCCATCTCTATGCTGCTTTTAAAATGTTTAATTATGTCCTCATGACCTACTAAATCTCTAAAATTCATAAGTCACACCTCCCGACTTTTGTAATCCCAACTACGATTATACTCAAATTTATACTTCTTATCAAGTTGAAATATCCAGCAATAATCCCCTTATATCATCAATCTTACCAAGTATGGCAAGATTATCCTTTTCATCCTTTAAGAGTTCCTCTGCGAGCTCATCAAGGTTTTTATCCACCTGTCTGACTATACCGTATACCCTGTGTCTGCCTCGTCTGTCGAGGAAATTCTCTCTTGAAAACTCATGAGATCTTGAAACAATCTCATTCATAAATTCTTTGATAGTGGTGCGGTATTTTTTCATATCCTTTATATCCATATGCTTTGCAATTCTCGCACCCTGTTCTTCTATATCCTTCATGAGTGAAGAAAGCTTTTCCTGCAGCTCATTATCCTCAATATTTTTAACGAGAGTAAAGCGGAATTCATCATTGGTTTTTTCATTGTTTTTCGGAGCTTCAGCCTGTGTAAGCTGCTGCAGCTGGTTTATACGGTTAATATCCATTTTTTACTCTCCTTTCTTTCTAGTCCGGATAGCCGGAATTGAGGTTATTTTAATATGGTTTCAAGTTTATCCACTATTTTCTTATGTATAACCTCTATGGTTTGTGTGGCATCTATTGTATAGATGCGCTCCGGCGAAAGTGCTGCCAGCTTGCGGTAGCCCTCTGCCACTCTTTCATGAAAATCAATAGCTTCAAGCTCCATACGGTCGAGCTCCTTCTGGTCATTTTTTCTGCTTATTCCAACCTCTGCAGGAAGGTCAAGATGTATGGTAAGCTCCGGCATGATACCCTGAAGTGCAAACTCATTTATCTTATAAACATTTTCGACTCCGAGTCCTCTGGCCATACCCTGATATACAGCCGAGGAATCTACAAATCTGTCACTTATGACCGCCTTGCCTGCTTCAAGCGCAGGTTTGATAACCTCACTTACAAGCTGTGCCCTGGCGGAGGCATATAAAAGTGCCTCTGTCATATAGCTCATCTCCGTATACTCTTTATTTAAAATTATTTCACGTATAGCCTCACTGATTTTAGTTCCGCCGGGTTCTCTGGTTATAACAATCTCGTACCCTTTTTCCGAGAAATATTTTTTTAAAAGCTCAATCTGTGTGCTTTTTCCGGAACCGTCCGGTCCCTCCATAGAAATAAAAATCCCGCGCATATTATACTCCAAATTATATATCGTCACATAAATAGTTATATTTAATCACAAATCTACTAATTACACTATACCATCTAACTATGTTTTTTTCCACAAATTTATTATTTATTTTATAACCTGAACCAGAGAAAGTCCCCAGCCAAGCCACTGCCAGACGGTTTCCCCACCCTTATCATCTATAAAATGTACCCTGTTTTTTTCATCTATATTAACCTTATGAACCTTAATTCCAAGTCCTGAAGACATCCACTTCGGGTCCAGACGATCGGCTCTTTCACTATCCCATTCATAGATGAATATATGCTGTGTCCACTTATTATCCTTTCCTTCATGCCAGAAAGGCTTGTGCTCACCAAAGCTTCCCTGCTTCCAGACCATAAGCACTACTTCATTTTCATCATCAAAATCTATATCCGCAAGGAAATAGTCCGATACAAGCCACCCCTTCGGACTTTCAAATAAAACTGCCCCTGTATCATGGTCAGTGATTTTAAGCTTCTTTTTCTTAAGTGAAAAATCGACTTTTTTCTCGATCAAAAAAGTGTCACTTTGATTATTCCAGGTTACATACCTCGGAATAAAAAAACCTTTCTTCCAAAGCATGAAAAAAGCCGATATACATAGTACTGCGATTATAAGCGCAGTAGCTATGCTTATAATCGCAGTCTTAATTATCTTTTTCTTATTTAATTCTTTATTAGGTTTAAGCTCATTCTTATTATCTGACATCGGCTTAATAATCCCACTCATAATCCTTTACAAATGAACCGGTCCATGCAGGTCTGTCCACCTTATTATCCCAGTGAAGTTCTCCGTTATCATCCATTTCCATACCAAGCATTACTCTCCACTCACTGTCTGTAAGTCTGTCGCTTATAGGCTGTGCGAATTCATAATAGGAGTAAACCGGTCCTATAGTTACCTTGAGCTGTCCGTCTACCGGAACGATAACATACATAGTATCTACCTTACCTGTTCCTACCTCAAGACATGAACCGTTTGGATCTGTTGCTACATCAACAACTATAGCTGCAGGGAATTCCTGGGTTGTAAAGTAATCATTGTCTGCCTGATCCTTTGTGGTCTCCTGCCAGAAATGTTCAAGCTGTCCACCGAAGGTACGTATAAGCTCGAATTCTTCGTCAGTAGGAAGTTCACCTCTTAACTCCTTACCTGCTATGGTTGCAAGCTGGTCTGACAGATCAGCCAATATAGCCAGATCATCCTTACTGCTCTGGCTCAGATATCCATAGCCCTCAAGTCCTTCTGAGGTTGCTCTGACCAAATCGGCAAGTCTTGCATATACTTCAAATTCAGGTTCAACATATCCCCTGTCGTCAAGCTCAGGTATCTCACCGCCACCCATCTCAGCTATCATCTGCTTTGAATAAAGTACGGTGTCATGCTTAAGCTCGGCATAGCTTCCGAGGAAGGTCTGAAGATTCTTCTTGTTCCACTCCTCGTTCTGCATAAATATAGGATATCCTGTTCCCTTTTTATTGAGCACAGGTCTTAATGTGTTAATCCAACCTGAATAAAGACTTGCATCCCATGTTCCGTCCGGAACATTGGTGATATCCTCTCTTAAAGCTGCCATATTTTCACTGTAATTTTTATAATCGGTTGCGCCCATATCTGTAAGTATTGAAAGTGCTGTATCTGAGCCAAGAGCCGCAGGTACATCAAGTGCATTTGGAAGCATTCTTACTTCATTTGCAGAGTTTTCCAATACATTTCTGTAGCAAAGATTCTGGAATATAGACTCATCTATAGAAAATCTCTGTCCCATAAATCTGTATCCGATAATCTTGTCTGCAACCTCTTCATCAGTATCCTCTGCGTATACCGGAACCGAATTAATCTTAGGTGGTTCAAGTTCATCACAAAGGGTCTTATAGGTATTCCAAGCCGTATCATTTCCGGCAAGCTTATCTACGGAGATATCCTTACCGTAAGCAGCCTCTATAATTGGTCTGAATTCATAATATCCGCAATCATCAGATGCTCCTGCAAAGAATGAAGTAACTACATATATTCTTTCCCAGTTTGTAAGAGCATCTCCTTCCATGGCAAGAGTCATAAGAAGTGCTGAACGTGCCTGTGTATCATCACTTACAGCAAAATTACGTCTTCCATACCACATCATAGCTCTGAAATATCTTTCAAGCTGCTCATCACCTTCATAATAGCCTCTCGGTTTATACTGCGAATAATCCTCAAAAACCGGTTCAGCTCCTGTTGAAAAAAGAGGAGACTCCGTAAGCTGAGTCGCATCATTTATAAGTGCAAGCTCTGCATCTACAACAGTACTTACGTCAGCAGGAACATTTGCATTTGGATCAAGCAGCTTATTGCCTATTGCAAAAAATGCAAGGTTATTTTTAGCTGCCTCCTCCCACTCTGTTCCCTTAAGTGCATCATACTGTGCCTGGGTTGTTGCCATCATTTGAGAAGAAAGGTTTACCAGATCTGCTGATAAATGATCCTTTTCAGTTGTTCTCAAAAGATAAGCAAAATAGAGATGATAGGTATGCATCATCGAGTCAACCGTTATAAAGTTTGCATAATACTGATAACGGTTAAATTCGTATAATTCAAAGAACTCATTATCATATCCCGGAACTACAACAAAACCGTTATTGATAAGACACTCCTTCTGACTATCAGAAAGGCCTTGAATTCTCTCATTATTATAGACATTACCAAAGTCAGAATTGATAGTATATTCTGTAACGCTGGCAACAACAGCACCTCTGTTTCTTCCTGCCGTTCCGCTTAAAAGCTGTGGTCTTTCAAGGTAAGACACCTGTATATCTCCGACATTTTGAGTTTCAGTGGTACCGCCTTCGGTAGTGCTATCGTTATCTGCGCTTACCGTCGTCCCGTCCTCTCCCGGGGTAATCTTTTTGCTGCCTTTGCCGCACGCAACAAGAAATACCGCTGTCATAGCCAGGATTGCTACAAGCATTGAACTTTTTTTAATAATCTTTTTTTTGCGGTTCATATATCTCCCCCCTTGTCACGCTATTTTTTACACATCTGGAGTCTTAAGACTGCTCTCTTAAGTGCGAGTTCAGCCCTGTTATGATCCTGAGAATTATCATTTATACGACGCTCTGCACGGATTTTTGCTTCCTCGGCACGTTTTTCATCTATCTCATCCGGCCATTCCACACTTTCTGCGAGCATGGTTATGGAATCTTGAAGAACTTCCACAAATCCGGAATGAAGGGCTGCCAGTTTTTCTCCGTCAGCCTCCACAATCTTCAATATACCCGGCTGGATTACCATAGTTGTCGGAACATGTTTTGGATATATACCACGCATACCTGCCGTAGTATTGAATTCTATGAAAGTTGCTTCACCCTCATAGAAAACTCTCTCAGGTGACAAAATTTTTACTTTCATTGTATTATCTGCCATATTATCCTCGTTTCTTCTTATAAGCTAAGATTTTACTTCCTACTTGCACTTAGCCAAAACATCCTCGATACTTCCGACATTTAAGAAATAACTCTCAGGTATGTCATCATGTTTACCTTCAAGGATTTCCTTAAAGCTTGCGATTGTATCAGAAACAGGAACATATTTACCCGGAAGTCCTGTAAACTGCTCTGCGACATGGAAAGGCTGTGAAAGGAATCTCTGAATCTTTCTTGCTCTTGCAACAATTATCTTATCCTCTTCCGAAAGCTCATCCATACCAAGAATTGCAATGATATCCTGAAGTTCCTTATACTTCTGAAGGATTTCCTGAACTCCTCTGGCTACTTTATAATGTTCTTCACCTACGATACGCGGATCAAGAATTCTTGAAGTTGAATCCAAAGGATCAACTGCAGGATATATACCAAGCTCAACTATAGAACGTGAAAGAACTGTAGTTGCATCAAGGTGTGCAAATGTTGTAGCAGGCGCAGGGTCAGTTAAGTCGTCCGCAGGAACGTAAACTGCCTGAACCGATGTGATAGAACCACTCTTTGTAGATGTAATTCTTTCCTGAAGTGCACCCATCTCCGTCTGAAGTGTCGGCTGATAACCAACGGCTGAAGGCATACGTCCAAGCAAAGCCGAAACCTCTGAACCCGCCTGAGTAAAACGGAATATATTGTCTATGAATAAAAGTACGTCTTTTCCAACCTTATCTCTGAAGTACTCTGCCATGGTAAGTCCGGTAAGACCTACACGCATTCTTGCTCCGGGTGGCTCGTTCATCTGACCGAATACCATAGTAGTCTTATCTATAACGCCTGACTCAATCATCTCATAGTAAAGGTCATTTCCTTCACGTGTTCTCTCTCCAACGCCGGTAAATACCGAGTATCCACCATGCTCTGTAGCTATATTGGTAATAAGCTCCTGTATAAGAACTGTCTTACCGACACCGGCACCACCAAAAAGTCCGATTTTACCACCTTTTTGATATGGGCAAAGTAAATCGACAACCTTGATACCTGTCTCAAGTATCTCTGTTTCAGTAGCCTGTTCTATAAATTCAGGTGCTTTTCTATGTATAGGTAGATATGTTGAAACCTCAGGTGCAGGCTTTTCGTCTATCGGCTGTCCAAGTACATTGAACATACGTCCAAGTGTCTCTTCACCTACAGGAACTGTAATAGGCGCTCCTGTTCCGACAGCTTCCATACCACGAACCAAACCATCAGTAGGTCCCATCGCTATACATCTAACTGTATCATCACCAAGATGCTGGGCAACCTCAGCATAAAGTGTGCCACCATCTTTGGTAGCTATAGTTATGGCATCATATATCTCCGGCAGATGTCCTTCCGGAAACTTGATATCGATAACGGCACTTATAATCTGGGTGATTTTTCCTACATTTGTATCTGCCATTTTCTATCTCCTTAATTTATTCTTTGCTAACGACATCCTACCGAATATCGCTTAGCTGATTGCTTCCGCTCCTGCTATAATCTCCGTAAGTTCCTGAGTTATAGCACCCTGTCTTGCTCTGTTATACATAAGTGACAAATCCGCTATCATTTCTTCGGCATTGCTTGTTGCCGAATCCATGGCCTGCATACGTGCACCGTTCTCACTCGCAACAGCCTCAAGAAAAGCTCCATAAATTATACTTCTCATATAGTTCGGTATAACCTGATCGAGAACAGCTTCTTCATTTTCCGAATCATCGAGACCGCATACAAACGGGGTAAAATCGCCCGATCCTGCTGCCGAACCTTCATAGTTCATCTGAATTCTGTCATCATGTGATTCGTCAAACTTGAAATCTCCCGGATCGATAGGAAGAAGTTTAATAAGCTTCGCTTCCTGTGAAACTGTATTCTTGAAGTTCGTATACGCAAGGTAAATCTCACCTATCTCGCCCATTTCAAACTGGGTAAGAAGCTCCTTGCTTATCTCCATTGCATCTCCATATAACGGTGCATTTATAACCTCTGAATAATCCTTATGTATGTTGTAGCCTTTACGAGTAAGACCTTCGATACCCTTTTTACCTATAGCATATATATAAGTATCCTCTTTGGAAAACTTGTCTTTGTTTTCATTGGTAATCATCTTGACGATATTACTGTTATAACCGCCGGCAAGTCCTCTGTTAGAGGTTATGACTATAAGGGCTTTTTTCTTACTCTCACTCTCTTTTATATACTTGTGGTCAACATTTTTAGTCAAGGCAAGTACGGAACAGATGGTATCATAAAGCGTAGCAAAATACGGTTTATTGCTTTCAGCTCTACCTCTTGCTTTTTGAAGCTTAACTGTTGCAACAAGCTTCATAGCCTTGGTAATCTGCTGTGTACTTGTAACGCTTTCCTTACGTCTTTTTATGTCGCGCATTGATGCCAAGACTTATCGCCTCCATTTCGTCCAAATCAGTTTATGCCTCAATTTTCTGATAAAAGTTTGATTTATCAAACCGGCATATCTGATTTTTTAATAATTCCTTAACTAAAATGTTTCCTTAAATTCAGTTATAGCCTTTGAAAGACTATCCTCCAACTCGTCACTTAACTTCTTATCAGTCTTAATCTTCTCAAAGATTTCCGGATACTTGGTCTGAATAAACTCAAATAAACCGTCCTCAAACTCAAGTACTCTGTCAACAGGTATATCCAAAAGATACTTTCTAGTTGCAGCGTAGATGATTACAACCTGCTTTTCTACAGGCATAGGTCTATACTGTGGCTGCTTAAGCATCTCTCTGATTCTTTCACCCTGAGCAAGTTTCTCCTTGGTATCATCATCAAGTTCAGAACCGAACTGTGAAAATGCCGCAAGTTCTCTAAACTGTGCAAGCTCAACACGGATAGGAGCCGCCAGCTTCTTCATGGCGCCAATCTGAGCGGCACCACCAACTCTTGAGACGGAAAGACCTGCGTTAATAGCCGGTCTGAAACCTGAGTTAAACATCTCAGTTTCAAGATATATCTGACCATCTGTGATAGATATAACATTGGTAGGTATGTACGCCGAAACGTCACCCGCCTGAGTTTCGATGATAGGCAAAGCAGTAAGTGAACCTCCGCCCAAAGCATCTGAAAGCTTAGCTGCACGCTCAAGCAATCTTGAGTGAAGATAGAATACATCACCAGGGAAAGCCTCACGTCCAGGCGGTCTACGAAGTAATAATGAAAGTGTACGGTATGCGGCAGCATGCTTTGTCAAATCATCATAGATAACAAGTACATCCTTACCTGATTCCATCCACTCCTCACCTATAGCACATCCTGCATAAGGTGCGATATACTGAAGCGGAGCCAACTCACTGGCTGTTGACACAACAACAGTTGTATATGCCATAGCACCGTACTCAGTTAAGGTCTTAACAATACTCGCAACTGTTGATGCCTTCTGACCGATGGCTACATATATGCAGTTAACTCCCTGTCCTTTTTGATTAATAATTGTATCTATAGCGATAGCTGTCTTACCTGTCTGTCTGTCACCGATAATAAGCTCTCTTTGTCCTCTTCCTATAGGTACCATGGCATCTATAGCCTTTATACCTGTCTGAAGCGGAGTATCAACTGATTTTCTTGAAATAACACCTGAAGCAACTCTCTCTACCGGTCTTGATTTAGTCGTACTTATAGGACCTTTACCATCTATAGGCTGTCCCAAAGCATTAACTACACGTCCGAGCATAGCATCTCCGACAGGAACCTCAACAACTTTTCCTGTAGTCTTAACTATGTCTCCTTCATTTATGCTGTTTGAATCACCAAGCAAAACTGCACCGACATTATCTTCCTCAAGATTAAGTACCATACCGTATACTTCACCCGGGAATTCGAGAAGTTCGCCCTGCATAGCGTTTTCAAGACCATGAATACGAGCTATACCATCAGCAACCTGTATAACAGTTCCGACATCTGATGTTTCAAGCTTTTGCTTGTAGTTCTTGATTTGTTCCTTGATAACGGAACTAATCTCTTCCGGTTTCAAATTCATGGAACTTAAACACCTTCCTTCCTCGAAATTTATGCATTCGCCAGAGTCTTTGAAAGTTTGTCAAGCTTAGTTTTTATGCTACTGTCAACTACTCTGTCTTCAATTCTTATAACCAACCCGCCTATCAAAGATTTATCAACTGCATAAGTTGTCTCAATCTCATTGTAGGAGGTTGTTTCCAATAATCTTTTTTCTATATTGCTCTTTTGCTCATCGCTTAAGGCTATCGCGCTTATAACACTGGCTTCACCGATATTTTTCTTTTCCTTAACAAGCTTTATAAAATGCTTCAGGATATCTTTAATGTTGATGATATGTCCCTTGTCAACCACAGTAACAAGAAGTCCGAGGAGATCATCGGAAATCCTTCCCGTAAATGTATCCTCAACAATTTTCTTCTTATCTTCCTTATTGACCTGAGGGTGGTTTAAAAGCTTTATAAGTTCTTCATTATCATCGATAATCCCGATAAAAGCATTTACTTCTTCAAAAAGCTCATCCAATCGGTTTTCTTCACAGCCAAGCTCGAACAAAGCATTGCCATAGGTTGTATCTACTTGTTTTGCCATGTATCATCACCCATTTCCTTAAGTGTTTCATCGATAAGCTCAGCCTGCTTTTTATCATCAAGCTCACCATCAACAAACTTACCTGCCATAACAGTTGCAACGCTTATAATTTCCTGCTTGACCTCGTCAGCGACCTTCACTCTTTCAAGTTCAGCCTCCTGGCTAGCTCTGGAAATAATTCTGGCAGCTTCTTCCTTTGCTTCAGCCACGATGTTCTCTTCGTTTTTAACAGCTTTCTTTCTGGCTGCACTCAAGATTTCATCAGCCTCAGCATCTGCATTTTGAAGCTTCGCATCATATTCTGTTTTAAGTTTAGCTGCGTCTTCCCTGTCTTTAGCTGCGCTTTCCAAATCATTTTTAACCTTTTCCTGACGATTTTCAAGTACCTTGCGGACAGGATTTATAAGTATATATGAAAGGAAGATAAAGAGAAGGAATACTGCACATCCCTGTATCAACACATCAAATAACAACTGACTGTCCAGTCCAAAGATACGACCTGAGAGAAGAGCAACATTTTCATTTACCATAAATGTCACTTTTTATCCTCCTACTTATCGAAAGGCTTAACGAACATAAGAAGCAATGCAACTACGAGTCCGTAAAGACCTGTTGTCTCTGCAACTGCCTGTCCAAGAAGCATGGTTGACATGATATCACCCTTGCAACCCGGGTTACGTCCTACTGCCTGAGCACCCATACCTGCTGCGTTACCCTGACCGATACCGGTACCAATACCTGAACAAACAGCAATACCTGCGCCAAGTGCAGAAAATGCATGAACTAATCCTTCAATGTTAATACTCATTTTTTAATCCTCCATTTTTTATTCTACATTTCTCTTATCGAAAACAAATGTCATCGTAAGCATTGTAAATACGTAAGCCTGAATCGCACCTGAGAACAAGTCTAAGTAAATGTGCAAAAAGGCCGGTATTCCGAACCTGAACAATACAGGTATAAGACCATAGTATAAAGATATCATTACTGTACCGGCTAAGATGTTTCCAAACAAACGAAGCGAGAGTGAAAGCGGTGTAGCAAACTCACTGATAACGTTCATAGGGAAGAAAAAGAACACCGGCTGGAACAAATCCGTAAATGCACCCCACTTTTTGTATCTGATTGCAGCGTACTGAATCATTACAAAGGTAATAAGTGCAAGGCACAATGTAGTACCATAGTCGGCTGTCGGCGGTCTTAAACCAAACAAACCGGATATATTCGAAAGGAATATATAGATAAATATGGCACCAATGTAGTTAATGTAGTGTTTACCTGCTTCACCCATACTGCCATGCACGAATTTGAGCAATGTCTCTATGGCAATCTCCACCCCGGCGGAAAACTTGGTCGGATTATCCTGATGCTTAAGCACGCTGTTTCTCGCACATATCGCAAGAATCATAATCGTCACAATTATAATCGCCGCGCACACATGGGTAGTGGTGATGTAAACCGTCGAGCCAAAGAACTTAACCGGAACCAGTTCATGAATGAAGAAATCCGCTTCATTTCGTATAGGTATCCTGCCAACTCCAATGGCTAAACCATTGTGCATATGTTCACCCTCCTTCTTTTATTTTAAAGCAGTATCTTTGTCAGATAACCGCCTGTTTATCGAGAGAGCCTGTAGGCTCTGACAATCGTTAATTATTCATCCTTATAATTTTTCATTCCTATGGGCTTAAATGTATACTCAAATTCATCATCATCTTCTGAATCTTCGTACTGATTATCATTTTCATCTTCCGAATCATCCGGTTTTATAACCTTGCTTTGAGCTTTCTCCGATGATTTTTTACCGAGGCTTTTTTCCGAGTTTTCCATCATAAGCTGATTAAAATCTTTTCTTTCCCCGGTATGACCCATAAGCTTTCTTACCAAAGGATTCATATATCCTGAAAATTTTAAAAATGCAAGTCCGACAGCTGCACCGACAAAGGCCTGCCAGCAAATTAACACTGCGACTATCAATACCGCTGCACTGATTGCATATCTGAGCAAGCTTTGAAGTGTCATATAATTGTTGGCTTTCTCACCATCCCGGCTTCCTAACGCCCTGTCAAGACTCTGGTAAATATGATATGCCTGATAGCAGGCTGTGAAGGCACCGGCTATAAGCCCGGGTATAAACCACCATGCATATCCTCCACATATAATTCCAAGAACCACACCAAGTATAAGTCCCGCTATCGTACAAAGAAATATACCGGCATACAGTTCCATTAAAACCTTACGACTTTCCATTATCATTACCTATAAATCTTTTAATAACTATTGCAACTGAACGAAATCCCGCACAAACTCCAAGGACGATAAACCATACCATAAATTTCGTCCCAAAATACTTATCTATAAGATAGCCAATACCCATACTTAAAAAGATTGTAACCAGCATGGTTATGCCAATCTGAGTTATAAGAAAAAGCATTTTTAAGACCTGATGTTCGTTATTATTCATAGTTCTCCGTCCAACTGAACAAATAATTAATAATTATACCTTATTTTTTGCATTATTTCAACATTTTCTATAGTTTTATTTATATTATATTTAATTATTAAAAAATTTTTATAATATATTTCCTACCGCATTTTTACTTACTTTTCAGCTTATGATGTAAACTTTCGGATACATATGTGCAAAACTTATACTTGCTTTACAATTTAGTGCGGCTTATAATTTTTATCAAGATATCTACTATATTTTTAAAAGATAACTGTAATGTTTTTGGTATTCACCTATTATTCCAATACCTTCCAGAGAATTAATTTTCTAAATCTATTACATTATTATTATAATTTTACCTCCATTATCGTTATATACAGACTAATTTTATACAAGCAAAAAATCAGTTTTTGATTTTCGTTTATTTTTATTTGTGAGGTGTGATATTTAATGAATGATAATAAAATATATTTTGATAAAGCTAATAATAACAGTATCAGTTCCAAACCCGACCTGTCCTCTTTGCCAACCGGCAAGATAAAATATGGTCTTACCAACGATTACATGTTCAGGGCGGTATTTCAGGAGAACAAAAAAGCTCTCGAGGGACTGCTCTACGCCCTGCTGGCACTTCCTGAGGGAAGCATAGTAGCTATAGATATTGAAAATCCTATCGAGCTCGGAAAAGTTATAAATGATAAAACCTGTATATTGGATTTAAAGATTATGCTAAATGATAAACAGCTTTTAAATATAGAAATGCAGGTGACGGATTATAGCAATTGGCCAGAACGCTCACTTACATATCTTTGCCGGGCATTTGATCATCTAAAAAGCGGCGAGGACTATAGCATGGTTCGTCCGACCATGCACATAGGGATAATTGATTTTGACCTACCGGGGCTTTCGCCGGAATTTTATGCTGAATACATGCTGCTCAACACCAAAAATGGTGAAGTTTATAGTGACAAGTTCCGTCTACGTGTGTTAAACTTAAATCAAGTAAACAATGTACCTGAAGACTGCAAAAACAGTCTGTATCATTGGGCGAAGCTTTTTAAAGCCACCACCTGGGAGGAGATAAAAATGTTAGCAGAAAAAAATGATTATATGGGTGAAACGATTGTAACCTTGCATCAGATGACTGAAGACGAAAAAATAGCTGCCGAG
>CACWQH010000027.1 GCA_902762955.1 uncultured Lachnospiraceae bacterium | reverse complement strand
AGCGTAGCGAGTTTTCGATTTTTAGCACCTATAAAGGATTCGAGCTTATTGATTTAACAAATCGATGGCACGTTGTGTATCAGCCTTTTCATATACTTTCCGCTTTAGGAAACCTAAAATAGCGTGAAGTCATATATAAGCAGTGGTTCGGATACCCACTCTATGCGACAAACCGGAATTTTATTCTGCGTCTGTTGCTGTTGCAGGAGATGCATTTTCGATGAGAAAGTCAGATACCTTTTCCTCAAGGGCATAGAAGATGATATCTTCTTCAGAATACATTTCGTTTAAATCATCTTCATCGGTTATGCCGTAGCTGTCCATAAGCTCCTGCTTCTTTGCTTTGATTTCATCATCTGTAGCAGAGATTTTCTCAGCTTTAGCTATAGCACAGATAACTATTTTTTCCTTCATATAGCTTTCAACCATGTTGCTGATATATTCTCTGAATTCTTCTTCTCCGCTAAAACCATAATATACAGATACATATGTTGCTAAATCAGTATTGTAATTTTTAGCATATTCTTCAACTTCTGAAATAGTTGAATCAATTAATTTTTCCATATCCTGAGTTGGATATTCGTTTATGGTTGCATTATCAATTACCGCAGTTATAAGAGTTGTCTTGTTGGTGTTTTCATCGCTTGTCTTATAGCTTTCTATAAGATTGTCGCGTATTTGTTTTTCATATTCCTCTATAGTAGAAGCATCAGTATATGATGCTACAAATGCATCAGTGTATTCCGGATATACTGTTTCCTGAATAGAATTAAGTGTAACTTCGAATATAGCATCTGCACCTGCTAAATCAGGATTAGGAGTATAGTCCTCCGGGAATGTTGCATTTACATCAAATACATCTCCAACCTTATGTCCAACAATCTGGTCTTCAAAGTCATCGATAAAGGTTCCGGAACCAAGAGTAAGATCGTATCCGGCACCGTTTGAGTTTCCGCCTTCAAATTCTACTCCGTCAACACGTCCGATAAAATCGATATTGACTGTGTCACCTAATTTAGCTGTACCTGATGTTACATAATTGGTAGTTGCATAGGAAGATAAGAGACTGTCTACCTGCTGTTGAATCAAATCATCAGTTACCTCAGTAGATATTGCATTGTATTCTATTCCTTTGTAATCTCCGAGAGTACAATATGAAGCATACTTGTCAATCATATCATCAAGTTTTTTCTGGCTGTTTGCCTTTCCGCAGCCGCTAAGCAATGCTAGTCCCATTGTGACAACGAGAATGCTACTTATTTTTTTCATCTTTTTCATAATAACTATTTCCTTCCATATAAAAGTATGATAAATTGTTCTTTAACTTTATATCACACTTTTAGATAAAAATAAAGTGGGAAATAATTTGAATTCATACTAATTTCACACTTTTACACATTTTTTTAAGTAAAAAGCCCAAAAATAACAATATATTGAGAAATATTCAGAAAAAAACACAATATTTAGTAGACAAAGTAAAATCGTAGTGCTATAATAAGTTCTTGCAGGGGGATAAGACATCCCTAAAAATATTTAGGAGCAGATGTACTATGAAGGTTATTAAGAGAGATGGTCATACCGTAACCTATGACCGTTCAAAAATTGTTACCGCCATTCAGAAGGCAAACGCTGAGGTAGAACCGTGTGAAAAAATCTCAGACGAAAAAATCGAAGAAATTGTTCAGGGGATCGAAGCAAAAAATCGTAAAAGAATGTTAGTAGAGGATATCCAGGATATTATCGAGCAAAAGCTCATGGATGATCGTAAGTTCGTACTTGCAAAGACCTACATTATATATAGATATACAAGAGAGCTTGTACGTAAGGCCAATACTACTGATGATTCCATTTTGAGCCTTATTCAGAATCGTAATAAGGATGTAATGGAAGAAAATTCCAATAAAAATGCGACGGTTGCTTCTACTCAAAGAGACCTTATAGCCGGTGAAGTATCAAAGGATCTTACCAAGAGAATTCTTCTTCCGGAAAAGATTTCAAAGGCACATGAGGAAGGCGCAATTCATTTCCATGATGCGGATTATTTCCTTCAGCCGATATTTAACTGTTGCCTTATCAATATAAGTGATATGCTTGATAACGGCACTGTCATGAATGGAAAGCTTATCGAAAGTCCTAAGAGCTTTCAGGTTGCATGTACTGTTATGACACAGATTATTTCATCTGTTGCAAGTTCACAGTATGGTGGACAATCAGTTGATATCAAGTGCTTAGGTAAGTATCTCCGTAAGAGCTACAATAAGTATAAAGGAAAGCTTGTTGAAGAGTACGGCGATAAGATAGATGATGAGATTCTTGAACAGATGGCTCAGGATAGATTAAATGATGAGCTCCGTTCCGGTGTACAGACTATTCAGTATCAGATTAATACTTTGATGACTACTAACGGACAGTCACCGTTTGTTACACTTTTCCTTAATCTTGATCCGCAGGATGAGTACATTGAGGAAAATGCAACTATAATAGAAGAGATTCTTCGTCAGAGACTTGAAGGAATCAAAAATGAAAAGGGCGTATATGTTACTCCTGCATTCCCTAAGCTGGTATATGTTCTTGATGAGCATAACTGCTTAAAGGGCGGCAAGTATGATTATATTACTCAGATGGCTGTTAAGTGTTCAGCTAAGAGACTTTATCCTGATTATATCTCAGCTAAGAAGATGAGAGAAAACTATGAAGGAAATGTATTCTCACCTATGGGCTGCCGTTCATTCCTTTCTCCTTGGAAGGATGAAAACGGTAATTATAAGTGGGAAGGACGTTTCAACCAGGGCGTTGTAAGTCTTAACCTTCCACAGATTGGTATCCTTGCAAAGGGTGATGAGGAGAAGTTCTGGAAGATACTTGATGAAAGACTTGAGCTTTGTTATGAAGCGCTTATGTGCAGACACAATGCTCTTATGGGTATAACTTCAGATGTAAGTCCTGTTCATTGGCAGTACGGTGCTATAGCAAGACTTAAGAAGGGTGAAAAGATTGATCCGCTTCTTTTAGATGGTTACTCAACTATTTCACTTGGATATATAGGTGTGTATGAGGCTACCAAGCTTATCACAGGTGTAAGCCATACAGAACCGGATGGCGAGGCATTTGCACTTAAGCTTATGAAGAAGCTTCGTACCACATGTGATAAGTGGAAGGCAGAGACCGGACTTGGGTTCGGACTTTACGGAACACCTGCAGAGAGCCTTTGCTACAGATTTGCAAGAATTGACCAGGAGAGATTCGGTACTATACCTGATGTTACTGATAAGGGTTATTATACTAATTCATATCATGTCGATGTACGCGAGAAGATTGATGCCTTCAGTAAGTTCAGATTTGAGAGCCAGTTCCAGAAGATTTCTTCCGGTGGTGCAATCTCATATGTAGAGATTCCAAATATGAGAAATAATCTTGAGGCTCTTGAAGAGGTAGTAAGATTCATATATGACAATATTCAGTATGCAGAGTTTAATACCAAATCAGATTACTGTCATGTATGCGGATTTGATGGAGAGATAATCATCAATGATGATAATGAGTGGGAGTGCCCACAGTGCGGTAACAAGGATCATTCCAAGATGAATGTAACAAGACGTACCTGCGGTTATCTTGGCGAGAATTTCTGGAATGTTGGAAAGACTAAAGAGATTAAGTCAAGAGTACTGCATCTGTAGGGTTGGATCTTTACAAATTTCATTTACAATAAGATAATTTAATACCTAAGTCTTGAGCAAATCAGGACTTAGGTATTTTAGACTAAAGTAACTGTTTGGGAGGGACAGATAGATGAATTATGCAGATATAAAGAGAATTGATGTTGCAAATGGTCCGGGCATAAGAGTGTCACTTTTTGTATCAGGCTGTACACATCATTGCAAAGGCTGCTTCAATCCTGAAACCTGGGATTTTGCATATGGTAAGCTGTTTACCGAAAAGGAAATGGATGAGATAATAGAGGAGTTGAGACCTTCACATATAAAGGGATTTACATTGCTTGGAGGAGAACCCTTTGAGTATGTAAACCAGCAGGGAGTTCTGCCGCTTTTAAGGAGGATAAAGGAAGAACTGCCTGAAAAGGATATCTGGTGTTATACGGGATATCTTTTTGACAAAGATATAAAAGAAAAAATGATGGTTAAATGGCCGGAAACAAGAGAGCTTATAAAATATATAGATATAATTGTGGATGGCGAATTTAAGGAAGATTTAAAGGACTTGAAGCTTCGTTTCAGAGGCTCTTCCAACCAGAGGATTATAGATGTAAAAAAATCTCTGGAAAGTAATGAGATTGTGCTTTGGGATCAGCCGCTTTCGATAGAATAAACTTAAGTTTGATTAAGAAATTTTGTCCTTAAAATATAGAACGTTAGCTAATAATATTGAAAGCTAATATGGTTAAAAAAATGTGACATATTGCGAAAATCAGTTGAATGACAGTAGAATGAAAAAAGAAACAGAAAGGTAGAAAAAATGGAAAAAGAAACTATAAAGATTACATATTTATCAGATAAGATTGACAGACTGGAGTATATAGAAGGAAAGTCAGATTGGATTGATCTTAGATGTGCGGAAGAAGTAATTATGAAAAAGGGAGAATTTAAACTCATAAATCTCGGAGTTTCCATGTGCCTTCCGGATGGTTATGAATTGATTATAGCTCCAAGAAGCTCAACATTTAAAAACTTTGGAATTATTCAAACCAATTCTATAGGCGTGGTTGATGAGTCTTACGGAAAAAATTCATCGGACGATGTACTTATGATGCCTGCGCTTGCTATGAGAGATACAGAGATTCATATAAATGACAGAATTTGTCAGTTCAGGATACAGAAGCACCAGCCACAGATAGTATTTGAGACAGTCGAAGCAAGAGGCGGTCAGGCAAGAGGTGGATTTGGTTCAACAGGAACCAACTAATTTTACGGGGGAGAATTTATAATGGGAAGAAATTGCATTGTTGCACAATCCGGCGGACCTACAGCAGCGATAAATGCATCGCTTGCAGGTGTTATATCCGCAGTCAAGGCAAGTGAAAATTATGATAAGCTTTACGGTGCGATTCATGGAATACAGGGAGTTTTGAGAAAAAACTTTATGGATCTGTCAGAGCTTGATGAAGATTTTATAGAGAGACTTTCTGTCACACCTGCTATGTATCTTGGCTCCTGCAGATTTAAGCTGCCGGATATGAACGAGGATGAGGGACCTTATAAGGAGATATTTGAGGTCTTTGAGGAGTATAGTATAGGAGCTTTTTTCTATATAGGCGGTAACGATTCTATGGATACGGTTGCGAAGCTTTCAGCTTATGCCGAAAAGATAGGAAGCGGTATCAGGATTGCCGGAATCCCTAAAACCATAGACAATGATTTGCTGGTAACAGACCATACACCGGGATATGGATCTGCAGCCAAATATATCGCATCAAGTATAAGAGAGATAGCATATGACACTTATATATATGATGTGAAAAGTGTGACAATTGTCGAAATAATGGGACGTGATGCGGGTTGGCTTACGGCAGCATCGGTACTTGCACGTAACGAATTTTCCGAGGCACCGCATCTTATATATCTGCCGGAGGTAAACTTTGACAAGGATCAGTTTATCAAAGATCTGGAGCACGAATTTGAAAAACATAAGAATATTATAGTTGCTGTATCAGAGGGAATTCATGATAAGGATGGCAATTATATAGCAGCGAGTACAGCCAAGGAGGATAAATTTGGACATGCCCAGTTAAGCGGAGCAGGTAAGGCTCTTGAATATCTTGTCAAGGAAGAGCTCGGTGTAAAGGTACGTTCGGTTGAGATAAATGTACTTCAGAGGGCAGCAGGACATATGGCTTCAAAAACCGATTTAGAGGAATCCATAAGTCTTGGAAGCTCGGCGGTTTCATTTACAGAGGCAGGTGAAACCGGCTTTATGACAGTTATCAAGCGTTTATCCGACGAACCATATATCTATGAGATTGATTTTTCGGATGTGTCCAAGATAGCAAATGAGGCAAAGGGAGTTCCTGTTTCCTGGATTAACGAGGCTGGAAATGATGTAACAGATGAGCTTATAGCTTATGTAAGTCCGCTTGTTGAAGGCGAGGTAGATGGATACTATAAGAATGGAATAGTTGATTATGTACCTATTCCGCATCTGGTAAAGTAGTTTGTTTTAATTGACAATTATCCGCATAAATGATATTATTTCATTTGTGTTTTGCAACTGTGGCGGAATTGGCATACGCGCATGATTCAGGTTCATGTCCACGTACGTGGGTGTGGGTTCGACTCCCATCAGTTGCACTGAAAAAGCATGACACGGGGATAGGCAGGTCTGCCTGTCCCCGTGTCACATTTTTCTCTTGAAAAAATGAATAAATATGGTATAATAAAACCATATTAATAATATACGAATTGCATATATCTGGAGTGTGCGAAAACTCCTGTTAATTTTGAACCTACATTTACTTTTAAAGGGATACCTATATTTGTAGATGAATGTCAGGCCTCGTTTCGGTGGAAGGCAGAAGTCTATTTGCGGTTGCCCACCTAGCATTGCTAGGAGTCAAAAGGCAGGAAACGGCACTCCGGATATATTATTTATAGGATAAATTTATGAAGTCAAAGCTTAAAAGTATTATAATCGTTATGCTGATACTGGCAGTTATTTCAGTAATCGCAGCAGAGATAAAATCCCACATAAAAAGCAAAAAACAGGATAGTGAAACCGTTACAGAGGCACAAAGTGATATTGATATGAGCCTTTATTATTCTTTTAATGAGGTTAAAAAGGATGTGTCTTATCTGGCAAGGGATTACAAGGAGGCTGAAAGTCTGTCAAGGCTGGTGGATGCCTTAAGCGAGAGTAATCCTGTCAATGTTGCATATATAAAATCTGTCTGCAGCACTGTTGGCGTTAAAAGCGGCGTTTACGCTGATATAATAGGTGACGTTAAGGATGAGGACTTGATTACCAAAGAACAGTTTGACATTATCTATGCCAATATTTTAAAGGATGGCGATATAGCAGGTTTGGAAATAAATGAAATTTTTGTATATGATATTATTGAAGATATGGAGGGTGCATCCTCAAATATTTCCCTTTTTGACGGATATGATTATTATGAAGCTTCTGTGGAAATCCCTGATGAATATTTAAATAAAATAATTGAGATATATTCTAAAGATGGTATAATTTACAAGATTGCAGGATATAGTGATAAAGCTGTTGTTCTGAAAAATGTATGGATTAAGTCAAATGAAGAGGGTACCTGTACATTTTTATATGATAGTGTTGATAAAACATATGCTTCGGATATAAATCTTGAAATATGCGAAAACTGCATTGCGGATTTAACCATCGACAATTCCGGAGTGATTGGTATAGATAAATCAAAAAATGTTATTAATACCAGAGTGACCAGAGTTTCAGACGGTTATCTTTTTGTTGACTCCGAAACTGACAGCAAGGTTAAGATATCCGATGATTTTAAAATCTATAATGTGTCAGAGGATGCATTTTGCGAAAAGGACGAGGCTATTCTTCTCGGATATTCCAATATAGGTATAATAAGGGAGGATGGTATCGCCGTAGTTGCCGTTATAAGAGATGAACTTATTTGTGATGATATAAGGGTTATTCTTTCAAATGATGATTATACATCTTATGATATGGAAAGTGTGATTATCACAAGTGACGGTTCATATATTGTATCATATCCGGATGAAACAAAAACTACCTATGAGAGTGGGGCAGAGGTTGTTATTAATTACAGCGATTATGAGCCCGGCGAGGTTATAAGTATTGTTCCGAAGGACAACAATGGGTTGAAAATATTAAGTCTTAACAGAGAGTATGGAAATCCTGTTTATGATGGTGATATAGAAATTGATATAAAAGAGGATGCGTTAAATGTTATAAATATTGTTCCACTTGAGTCTTATCTTTACAGTGTGCTTTCTAGTGAGATGCCTTCAGGCGGGTATCCGGAGGCACTTAAGGCTATGGCAGTATGCTACAGGTCTTATGCTTATGCGAAGCTTAAGGACGGAAGCTTTGCAGATTATAATGCGCATCTTGATGATTCAAGTCTATGTCAGTTGTATAATGATTATGAGTTAAGGGATGACTGTGTGCAGGCGGTTAAGGATACATACGGAATAGTTGCATCCTATAAGGGTGATGCGATAACTTCGCTTACATATTCAACCTGCTACGGAGTTACTTCGACAAACGATGAGGTATGGGGCGGAAATCAATATGAGTATTTCTTTTCGAGGGTAGATAACGAGGAAAGAACCCGGATTGATCTTTCAAATGAAGAGGATTTTAAGCAGTTTTTGACCGACGGTATGGGATATGTTACTGTAGATAAGGATATGCCTTATTATAGATGGAGTATAGATTATACATATGAGGATATGTCAGATGCCATAGATTCAATGCTTCTTGAAAGAGCAAGTATTTCTTCGGATAATATTAAGATTAAAACCGGTGAAGATACATATGAGGAAGGTGATATCAGTGACATAGGAAATGTGGTTGATATCAAAGTTTTTGAGAGAACAAAAAGCGGTGTTGTAAGCTCGCTTTTGATAGAAGGTGATAATGCTGCGATTTTGGTTACGGGTTCCTCCAACATCCGAAATCTTATCACACCGGTAAATCAACAGATAGTCAGACAGGATGGTTCTGTTATAACAGGCTGGACATCACTGCCAAGTCCGTATTATTATATTGAGAAGAATGCCAAAGGTTTTACCGTATATGGCGGCGGCTTTGGCTATGGAGTGGGACTCAGTAAAAACGGTGCTGCAAATCTTGCAGAGGAAGGTTATAATTATAAATATATCGTTCACCACTACTATGCATATGTAAAGTTTTTATCTATATATGATAATAGTGTAATTATTGAGGAATCTGATACAGAGGAAGAGATTAATCCGGAAGATTAAACTGATACTACAAGGCGTTTTTAAGAAATAATATTTAAGTGGTATAAGATTATGATAAAAAAGCTGTTAAAATTTTTAGGTGATTTCTTTAAAAAAGCGGGTGATGATGGTCTGGCTGCTTATGCGGCACAGACTGCTTTCTATGTCATCTTATCATTTTTTCCTATTATTCTTTTAATTGTTATAATTGCATCAAAGGTTTCATTTATCAATACAGATATTATCAATTATATACTCGATGTGGCTCCGGGAGAATTCCGTGAATATATAATGTATATCGTGGATGATATCGTTTATTCAAACAGCCGGTCATTTACAATTATTACCATTGTTGTCACTCTTTGGTCGGCAGGCAAGGGGATTCAGGCTCTTACCAATGGTCTGGATAAAATCTATGTGGTGGAAAAAAAAAAGAATTTTATATTCGTAAGATTTTTAAGTGTGATATATGCGCTTGTTTTTATGCTTATGATGGGTGCACTTATGTTTTTACATATCTTTGGTGCGGATTTGGCTAAGAGGATAATAAGCAAATGGCCTTCGCTTTTCAATGCGACCGTGCTCATTTTAAGCTTGAAGAGTGTATTTACATTTGTCGTGGTATTTATATTTATGATTTTGATTTATTATCAGCTTCCTAACAGGAAAAGCAGATTTGTAAGAGAACTTCCGGGTGCGGCAGCTGCGGCCCTTCTTTGGATGCTTATTACAAATGGCTTTTCATTTTATATAAAACATCTTTCAAGCGCATCCTATATGTATGGAAGTCTTACATCCGTAATTCTTATCGTGATGTGGCTTTATATATGTATGCAGGTTGTGTTTTACGGTGCGGAGATTAATTATTATATGGGTATTTTGATGGACAAGTCAGAGGAAAAGAGTAAGGAACGAAAAAATAAAAGAAATAATAAAAATCCGGAAGTAGAAGCAGTAAAAGAGGAATAGTTTTATTGACACTAAAAAGCAGTTATGAGATAATCTAGGATAGTGTTTTTAAATTATTGCTTTATGATTAATGTTTTTAATTGTCAAGAATTACATAAATATAAGCAATGAAAAATCATAAAATAATAAATGGAGGTTTTAAAAGATGTACGATTTTGACGAGATTGTTAAGGTTGATTCCGAAGTTGCTGATGCCATGACAGCGGAGATTAAAAGACAAAATGATAATATCGAGCTTATAGCATCAGAGAACATTGTTTCAAAGGCAGTTATGGCTGCTATGGGAAGTCCGCTTACTAATAAGTATGCAGAAGGATATCCGGGAAAGAGATATTATGGCGGATGTGAGCATGTTGATGTAGTTGAGGATCTTGCAAGAGAGAGAGCTAAGGAATTATTTGGCTGCGAATATGCCAATGTTCAGCCTCATTCAGGTGCTCAGGCAAATATGGCTGTATTTTTCGCAATCATGGAGCCGGGCGATACATTTATGGGAATGAACCTTGCACATGGCGGACATCTTACTCACGGTTCACCTGTTAATATGTCAGGTAAGTATTTTAATGTAGTACCTTACGGAGTAAATGATGACGGCTTTATAGATTATGATGAGGTGTTAAGAATAGCAAAGGAGTGCAAGCCAAAGCTTATCGTGGCAGGTGCATCTGCCTATGCAAGAGCAATTGATTTTAAGCGTTTCAGAGAGATTGCTGATGAAGTGGGAGCAGTGCTTATGGTGGACATGGCACATATAGCAGGTCTTGTTGCAGCAGGACTTCATGAGAGCCCAATCCCATATGCTCATGTTACTACAACCACTACTCACAAGACCTTAAGAGGACCTCGTGGAGGACTCATTCTTTCAAGCAATGAGGTAAATGAAAAGTATAACTTCAATAAGGCAGTATTCCCTGGAATTCAGGGCGGACCTTTGATGCATGTTATCGCAGGTAAGGCAGTATGCTTTAAGGAAGCTTTATCAGATGAATATAAGGCATATATGGCACAGGTTAAGAAAAATGCCGAGGTACTTGCAAAGGCACTTATGGAAAGAGGCTTCAATATAGTTTCAGGCGGTACGGATAACCACCTTATGCTGGTGGATTTACAGAACCTTGATATGACAGGAAAAGAGGTTGAGAAGCTTCTTGATTCGGTACATATAACTGCAAATAAGAACACAGTACCAAATGATCCTAAGTCACCATTTGTAACAAGCGGTATCAGACTTGGTACACCTGCTATTACAACAAGAGGCGCAAAGGAAGATGACATGATAGTAATAGCTGATGCCATTAAGGCTGCAGTTATTGACAAGGATAATGACAAGGCCATGAGTCTTGTAAAGAGCATTACTGATAAGTATCCTCTTTATAAGTAAGATAATAGGATTATTATATTAAGGGCTTGTACATTATGCTTGATGTACATAGCCCTTAATGTTTTAAAGGCTATACACTATAAGTTATGGAGAATAACTATGGATAACAATAATCAAAACAATAACCAGGATAATAAAGATAATAGAAATAACGGCAATAATTCAAATAATAACAACAATAAGAAAAAACCATCAATGCAGATTATACTTTTGGTTGCTTCTATTTTTATGGCTCTTTTATTTTGGCAGGGATACAGCAAATTTAAGGCTATGGGCAAGGAAGAAATAACCTATGATGAATTCCTGCAGATGCTTGAAGACGATAAGGTAAAAAGTGTCAAAATCTACAATGATGAAATAGTTATTAAGCCAAAGGAAAGTGAAGATTCGGTTCATGAAACAACTTATACCGTAATCAGAACTCCCGACTATAGGATTGTCGACAGACTCGAAGAAGCAAAGGTGGAGTTTGAAGAGGTTGAAGAAGGACAAAATGCAATCGTTTCAACCATTATTTCCTACGGCATCATGATTGCGGCATTTTATGTCCTTATGCTTCTTATAATGCGTACAGCGTCTAAAAACGGCGGTATTATGGGTGTAAATAAGAATAATGCAAAGATGTATGTTGAAAAGGAAACAGGGGTAACCTTTGCGGATGTTGCCGGTCAGGAGGAGGCTAAGGAGTCTCTTACTGAAATTGTTGATTTTCTTGAGAAACCTGAAAAGTATATCGAGATTGGTGCGAAGCTTCCTCGTGGTGCTCTTTTAGTCGGCCCTCCCGGAACAGGTAAGACTTTACTTGCAAAGGCAATTGCCGGTGAAGCCAAGGTTCCGTTTTTCTCAATTTCAGGTTCTGAATTTGTAGAAATGTATGTCGGACTTGGTGCATCAAGAGTAAGAGAGTTATTTAAAAAGGCCAATACCATGGCGCCTTGTATAATATTTATTGATGAGATAGATGCCATAGGACGAAGCCGTGATACCAGATATTCGGGTGGAGATTCCGAAAGAGAGCAGACACTTAACCAGCTCCTTTCCGAGATGGATGGCTTTGATACCTCAAAGGGTATAATAATTCTTGCTGCTACAAACAGACCGGAGGTTTTGGATAAGGCACTTCTTCGTCCGGGAAGATTTGATAGAAGAATTATAGTTTCCAAACCTGATATGAAGGGTAGAATAGACACCTTAAAGGTTCATACCAAAAATGTTAAGCTGGATGAATCTGTTGATTTCAAGGAGCTTGCTCTCGCAACTTCAGGTGCGGTGGGAGCAGATCTTGCCAATATTATAAATGAAGGTGCATTACTTGCTGTAAGAAACGGAAGGGAATATGTATCCCAAAAGGATCTAATCGCAGCTATAGAGATAGTATTTGCAGGTAAGGAAAAGAAAGAAAAGCTTCTTAGCAAGAAGGAAAAGGAAATTGTTGCATATCATGAGACAGGTCATGCTCTGGCAGCAGCACTTCAAAAAAATACCCTTCCTGTTCAGCGTATAACCATAGTTCCGAGAACCAACGGAGCACTTGGATATGTATGGCAGGTCCCTGAAGAGGAAAAGCAGCTTGAGACCAAAAAGGAGCTTGAGGAAGAGATTGTTATAGCTCTTGCAGGACGAGCAGCAGAGGAGCTTAAATTTGATTCTATAACCACAGGTGCTTCAAATGATATAGAAAAGGCTACAAATGTTGCCAGAACCATGATAACCATGTATGGTATGTCAGATAAATTCGGTATGGTTCAGCTCGAAGGTGTAACCGGTGAATATCTTGACAGAAGAAGAGTGCTTAACTGTTCTGCCGAAACAGAGACCAAGGTAGACAATGAGGTTAAGAACCTGATAAAGGCATCTTATGAAAAGGCACTTAAGCTTCTTAAAAAGAACATGACTACTCTTGATGCCATTGCAAAGGTGCTTATGGAAAAGGAAAACCTTTCCGGTAAAGAGTTTGTTGAGCTTTTTGAAAAATATCAGGGAACAAAGCTTAAGACTAAAAATGAAGACGGTGAAGATTTACTTGTAAGTGAGTAATGCAACATAGGGAAAGACACCACGGCATACTTTTAGGTACACGCAAATCTCGCTGTCGCTCACGATTTGCTTTGCACCTAAAAGTATGCCGGGTGTCTTTCCTGTGTCATATATAACTTTATGGAGAAAAGATATGGAATACAATTTTTTTGCTACGATAGCCAGGATGAAATATATTAACCGCTGGGCACTTATGCGCAATACAAGGGAGGAGAATCTTTCGGAACATTCTCTTGATGTAAGCATGATTGCACATGCGCTTTGTGTTATCGGAAATGTAAGATTTGATAAAAAGCTGGATGCGGATTATGCAGCTGTTACGGCACTTTACCATGATGCTTCCGAGATTATAACCGGAGATATGCCGACACCTATAAAGTATTATAATCAGGATATAAAGGAGGCATATAAGACCATAGAAGAAAGAGCCAACAGAAAGCTTCTCGGTCAGCTTCCGGAGGATATGAGGGAGGCTTACGAAGATTTATTTTTTAAGGCACCTGATAAGGAATATGAGTGGAAGCTTGTCAAGGCGGCTGATAAGCTTTCTGCATTGATAAAATGTATGGAAGAAGAAAAAACCGGCAACAGAGAGTTTTTAAAGGCTAAAGAAACAATCGGATATGCGGTTGAAAAATTAAGCAATGAACTCCCTGAAGTAAAGGACTTTGTGAGAGAATTTATTCCGTCATTTGCAAAGACGCTGGATGAACTTAATTAAACAAAAAAAAGAGGCTTTTAGCCTCTTTTTTATAAGCAGTGGATTCCGTATGCAGGTACGTTAAGTACTTTATCGGTGAGTCCTACCTGTTCAAGGGAAACCTTGAGAGAAAACTCGGTGTTTTTGTTCTTTTCTCTAAAAGATTTTATGTTTTGTGCTTTTTTATTTTCTGTAAATCTGATATCTACCGGTACGGGAGCGTCCTCGCTTTCATATACGAAAGGAACTCTTGCTGTGGCACCGGATATCCAGTAGTATAAAAATCCAACTTTATGGCTAAGCTCCTGGAATAGATATTGCTCGGCTACGGCACCGTTTGCTTCGGTAAATATATCGAGAAGAGTAATTTCTTCATTTACATCGAGTTTAAGAGCGGTTCTAAGCAGTCCGTGGTCTATCATAAAAAGCTCAAAGGATTTATCATCTATGTGTTCTTCAAGCGGAAGTATGCACTCCTTAACACGTGGAAGCTTTCTTGCAAATCCAAGATCAAGCAGACATTGGGTTGAATTGTAATATTCTCTTGCACGCGCATTTTCATTCACAAAACGATACATGAATTTTTTGTTATCATGTGTAAGTTGAGTAGGAATACTTGACCATATACGAACTGCTCTTTGTGAAAGAGCATATGTATAGGATTTTCTTATACGTTTTTCATATTCATCAAGGAGCTTTTGCTGTTCGGGTTTTATAACCGAATAATCATGATTTTTCAAAAATGCTTTTACAACACCCGGCATACCGCCTGTCAGCATATAGTCACGTAAAAGGGATTTAACCTTCTCCTCATCATCCTTTTTAAGCTTTTTGTTCTTGTCATTTTCAATAAGTGAAAGCAGGTCACTTGCCTGATTGGCAATCATAAATTCTTCGAAGGTCATAGGACGCATACGGATTATATTAAAGATATCCATATGTGTATATTCAAATTCCGTAACATTCATGGAAGAAGAGATAAGACACAGCTTATAATCCGGATGAGCCTTAGAGTATTCGAGGAAAAACTCGGCAGCATCAGGTATATTTTGTATCTCATCAAATATTAAAAGACAGTCTGAAAAATCATTCGTTCCGAAATGCTGCTCAAGTATAAAGTCAACATCCGAAATCTTTGTTTCAATAGAGACATCATCTTCATCGTTATCCTTATCAATCTTACGCGTTATAATGTTTTTAAATGCTGTATTTTTGTAACAATCCACAGATTTTAAATCATTATAATAAGCCTTTGCAAAATCCTTTACTGTCCAGGTTTTGCCAACTCCGTAAGCACCCTTTACATACAATATACCGTTATGCCCTTCCTCGTACCAGGCTAAAAGGTTACCTATGACATCTCTATACATAAACTGTCTCCTCATCAGAATGTAAAATTTTTGTTTTGATAAATGTGTAATCAAAAACTATATTACTATTTTAGACAATATTTTTACTCGTGTCAACGATAAAGAAAATTAATTGTGAAAATCTTGCAAAGCTTGTTCACATTTTTGCTATTTATGGTATAATAACGAGTATAAGCGAAAACCAAGCGCCGACGAAGTCGGCATTTGAGTTTTCGCGGCGAGTTATCGAGCAAGCCATCTGCGAAGCAGATAGGCGAGCATCGAAGATGCGTGCTTGCGAGATATAGAGTATAAGAGAAAACCAAGCGGCAACGAAGTTGACATTAACTTAAAAATTTCAAAGAGGTAACAAATGGGAAACAGATGGAATAAAAATTATCTTAGACTTGGTGTGGTTCTCACCGTATCATTATGTATAGCTATATTGTTCAGCCAGATTATCAAGGGATGGAGAGGAATATTTGGTATCTTTGGTGCGATTTTTTCTGCGCTTACTCCCTTTGTAATTGGTATAGTTATTGCATTTTTGCTAAGTCCAATTATGAATTATATCAGAAAAGGACTTGCAATCATCGTAAGTAAGATTTCCAAAAAATTGGATTATGATAAGGCCTATAAAAAAGTAAAGGCATTTTCAGTTGCGCTTACCATAGCGATTTTTATAGGACTTATTACGATATTCCTGTGGCTGGTTATCCCACGAATATATGAGAGTCTTAAGGATCTGGTGGATTCTATGCCGGGTTATCTTGACAGTCTTCAAAACTGGGTGGACAAGGTTTTTGCCAAGAATGAGTTCTTGGAGAATAAGTTTACAGATGTTGTAAACTATCTGGAGAAAAATATCCTTACTATTTTCCAGGAAAAAGTTATGCCTAATATGGACACTATAGTTGTTAATATTTCATCAGGCATAGTTTTAGGCGTAAAGGCAATATTTAACTTTTTAGTTGGAATTATAGTTGCGGTTTATCTTCTTAACAGCAAGGAAACACTTGTTGCCCAATTTAAAAAATTTGTATATTTGTTCTTCTCTAAGAAGACAGGAAATAAAATACTTGAAGGTCTTTCATATGCCAATCTTGTATTTGGCGGATTTATAAACGGTAAGATTCTTGATTCAATTATTATAGGAATTTTGTGCTTTATCTTTACCGCTGCAATCGGAATGAAGTATGCAGTGCTCATAAGTGTTATCGTCGGTGTGACCAATATCATACCGTTCTTCGGTCCGTTTATCGGAGCGATTCCGGGTGCACTTTTGGCACTTATGGACGATCCGATGTACTTCATAATCTTTGTAATTTTTGTATTGGTACTTCAGCAGTTCGACGGAAATATCCTTGGACCGCTTATCCTCGGAGATTCAACTGGTCTTTCGGGTATGTGGGTTCTTGTTGCAATTCTTGTCGGAGGCGATTTGTTTGGCGTAGCCGGAATGGTACTCGGTGTACCTGTATTTGCATGTATTTATGCGCTTATTGCTGTACTTCTTCGTGATGGTTTAAGAAGTAAGAATCTTTCTTCCGATACAGAGGATTATCATCTTTTGAAGGGCTTTGATCTGGAAACAGGAGAGGCAATTTATAAGGATAAAAATGATACAAGAAGAACCATCAAGCATAGAAATAAAGGACCTATAACCAAGAGATGGTTTGTTAAGGAAGAAAAGATATCCGATATAGAGGCTGAAAAGAAGGAAAAAGAGGAAAAGAAGTTAGAAGAGAAGGAAGAAAAAGAGGCTGAAAAAAGAGAGAAGGAAGAAAAGAAATTAGAAGAAAAAGAAGCCGAAAAAAAGGAAAAAGAAGAAAAGAAGACAGAAGAAAAATAGTAAGAAGATAACATAGACAAATAATACAATAAATGAAATTTATAGGAATAGATAATAGAAATTGTAAAAAAATATAAAGCAAAAATGAAAAGGACTCATAGATAGGGAGGTAGAGTTATGGCTAAGGGATGTTACAGCACCAATCAAATTTTAGAGTGGATGGGTTATTTTGCACAGAAAATGGAGGTAAGACCGGAAAAGATAAAGCTTCTTGATATCTGTGGTAAGATGAAAAATGTTGTTCCGGTAGTTGAAACCAATAAGAGAGTTTTAATATTTGCAGATGAAACCCATGAGGATTTGTTTTATGAATTATGGGAGATTGGCTTTGGTGAGCTTGATATGTGGTATTCAACCGGTATCGAGGTAAATGCGCTTGTTAAAAAATGCAAGATTAAGGAAGCCATCAATCACAAGATTACAGAGCCGACAGTTATATTTGTACTCAATGAAAAGACTCGTGAGTCCTATCGTATCGGTATGAAAAATGAGATGTTTTCCAAGGGTACAATAAAGTATGTAGGAAATGAAATAAGAGCCGTTATTATGAGTATGCTGGATGTAGATGCACAGGATACCATATGCCTTGTAGATGCGGAAAGTATCGCTATAGAGGCTGCATTTGTTGCCGGTGACGGTACGATAATCTGTGTGGAAAATGACCGGGGTGCCAAGGAAACCATGGAGGATAATGTCAAGAAATTCGGTGTACACAATGTTCAGATTATCTCTGATTTGGGACCTGAAAATATGGCTAAGATACCGGTTCCGAGACTTTCATTTATAGTTGCAAACAAGCATCTTGAGGAGGATATAGTAAGACTTCTTGAGAAGAATCCTAAGATGAAATTTGTATTATATACCTTGGAGTTTAATGTGCTTTCGGGTATCAAGGATTTATTTGAAAAGTATAACATAAGTAATCTTGAGGTTACCCAGATTACCGTTTCAAAAACCGACAGAAAGAGCATGCTGGTGACACAGCCGTCTCCTTGGCTTATAACCGGCGAGGTACTTTAATATGGCACTTGAAAGCTTACCGAAGGATGCGATTATGCTGCTTAGCTTCGTCAATACGAGACTTAGGGATGACGGGATTGATTTGGACAGCTTATGCAGTCAGTTTGATGTATCAAAGGATGAGATTGTTAAAAAGCTTGACAGCGTAGGTTATACTTATAATGTTGAGTTAAATAAGTTTATATAATATATAAAATTATTGATACAAGGCATATTTGCCTTGTATCATGTTTTGATATAATTACTAAATATTTAAAAGTTTTGGAGGAAATGAAGTTATGGCTGGAAGCTACAACCACAAGCTGATTGAAGGAAAATGGAATAAGAAATGGGAGGAAAATCCTGTAAATGTGGATGACGGCAAGAAGGAGAAATATTACTGTCTTGATATGTTCCCTTATCCGTCAGGAAACGGTCTTCATGTAGGACACTGGAGAGGCTATGTTATTTCTGATGTCTGGAGCAGATATAAGATGATGCACAATTATTATCTTATTCATCCAATGGGATGGGATGCATTTGGTCTTCCTGCAGAGAACTATGCGATAGAGCATGGTATCCATCCATCTATATCAACAGCTGAAAATATAAAGAATATCAAAAGACAGATTAATCAGATCGCTGCTATATATGATTGGGGCAGAGAGGTAAACACTACAGATCCTGATTACTATAAATGGACACAGTGGATTTTTGTTCAGATGTTTAAAAAAGGTCTTGCTTATGAAAAGGAGATGCCGATTAACTGGTGTCCTTCCTGTAAGACAGGTCTTGCAAATGAAGAGGTTGTAAACGGTAAGTGTGAGAGATGTCATTCTGAGGTTACCAAGAAAAACATCCGTCAGTGGATGCTTAAGATAACTGCCTACGCTGAAAGATTATTAGCTGACCTTGACAAGCTTGACTGGCCTGAGAAGGTTAAGAAGATGCAGACCGACTGGATAGGAAAATCCTATGGTGCAGAGGTTGATTTTAAGGTAGACGGCAAGGATGATGTAATCACTGTCTATACTACACGTCCGGATACTCTCTGGGGCGCTACATTTATGGTACTTGCACCTGAGCATGAGCTTGCAGCTTCACTTTCAACTCCTGAAACTAAAGAAGCGGTCGACAAGTACATTTATGAGGCATCTATGAAGTCAAATGTAGACAGACTTCAGGATAAGGACAAGACCGGTGTATTTACCGGAAGCTATGCGATTAATCCTTTAAACGGTAAGAAGACTCCTATATGGTTATCGGATTACGTACTTGCTGATTACGGTACAGGAGCAATCATGTGTGTTCCTGCACATGATGACAGAGACTTTGAGTTTGCCAAGAAATTTGATTTACCTATAATCCAGGTAATTGCAAAGGACGGCAAGGAGATAGAAAATATGACTGAGGCTTATACAGAGGCTTCAGGAACAATGATTAATTCAGGTGACTGGAACGGTATGGAATCCTCCGTACTTAAAAAGGAAGCACCGGAGATGATAGAAAAGCTTGGCTACGGCAAGAAGACAGTTAATTATAAGCTTCGTGACTGGGTGTTCTCACGTCAGAGATACTGGGGTGAGCCGATTCCGATTATTCACTGTCCTGACTGCGGTGCAGTGGCAGTGCCTGAAGAACAGCTTCCTGTACTTTTGCCTGATGTGGAAAAGTACGAGCCGACCGGTACAGGTGAGTCACCGCTTGCAGCAATTGATTCATGGGTAAATACAACTTGCCCTTGCTGTGGTAAGCCTGCAAAGCGTGAGACCAATACAATGCCTCAATGGGCAGGATCATCCTGGTATTTCTTACGTTATGTAGATAATAAGAATGATAAAGAGCTTGTAAACAGAGAAAAGGCAGATAAGTATCTTCCTGTAGATATGTATATCGGTGGTGTAGAGCATGCGGTTCTTCACTTGCTTTACTCAAGATTTTACACTAAGTTCTTAAATGATATCGGAGTCGTTGATTTTGATGAGCCGTTCAAGAAGCTCTTCAATCAGGGTATGGTCTGCGGTAGAGATAAGGAAACAGGCGCAGCAACCTAGATGAGTAAGTCTCTCGGAAATATCGTTTCACCTGATGATATGGTAAATGATTACGGCTGTGATTCACTTCGTTTATACGAGCTTTTCATCGGCCCGCCTGAGCTTGATTCTATCTGGGATGACAGCGGTATGGAAGGTATATACCGTTTCATTAACAGATTCTACAACATGGTTATGGCTAACAAGGATAAGGATGCTACAGAGACCAAGGAGCTCGTAAAGCTTCGTAACAAGCTGGTATATGATGTTACAACTCGTCTTGAACAATTCAGCTTAAATACAGTAATTTCCGCATTTATGGAAGCAAATAATAAGTGCGTTGAGCTTACCAAGACAACAGGTGTTGATAAAGAAACTCTTAAGACAATGGCACTTCTTATAGCACCGTTTGCACCACACATCGGTGAAGAGCTTTGGGAGGAACTTGGCGGAACCGATTCTGTATTCCACCAGAGCTGGCCAACTTATTCCGAGGATGCCATGAAGGATGATGAAAAGGAAATTGCTGTTCAGATTAACGGCAAGACCAGAGTTACTGTTATGATTGGCGTAGACGATGCGAAGGATGTTGTAATTGAAAAAGCAAAGGCTGCCCTTGGCGACAGACTCGCCGGTCTTAATGTAATCAAGGAAATCTATGTACCTAATAAGATTGTTAATATAGTGGCGAAATAATTTTGTAGTGAAATAACATTATGTAAACCTTATACGGACTAAATCTGATATAGAACTGATTTAGTCCGTATTTTTTATATGAAAATAGCGAATGAGGGTAAACCGGTAATAAAAACATCAAAAAAGCAAGATTTGTTACCGGATAAAGGAAAATCCAAGCAATAGAATAGGGTAAACCGGTAAGGAAAATCCAAGCAATAGAATAGGGTAAACCGGTAACAAAAACATCAAAAAAGCAAGATTTGTTACCAGATAAAGGAAAATCCAAGCAATAGAATAGGTCAAACCGGTAACAAAAATAGTAAAAAGCAAGATTTGTTACCAGCTAAAGAAAATATAAACGTAGAATGAAAAAACTGGTAACAAAAGTTACAGAAGTATATAGTGGATTGGATATTAGAGACTATGAAAAAAGTCTGTAAATCCGAGTTTTTTGGTAGTTAAGGGTGCTGGAAGCTATGTTTCTTCTTTGTTGGCTCTTTTTCTATAATCATCTTTTATTAGCTTGTATACGGTTGCGGTTACAGGTACACTGCACATAATTCCGACGATTCCAAATAAACCGCCAAATACTGTGACCGCGGCGAGTACCCACATTCCCGGAAGATCAACTCTGTTTCCGACAACACGAGGATAGATGATGTTATTGTCAATCTGTTGCAGAGTGATGATGAAAATAAGGAAAATAAGTGCTTTTACCGGTGATACCATGAGTATGAAAAATGCAGAGATACCCATACCAAGAAAGGCACCGATGACAGGAATCAATGCAAAAAATGCAACGATTACACCGGATGTTACGGCATAAGGAAGCTGTAGAATAAGCATTCCAATAATACATAATCCGCCTAAAATACATGCATCGGTTGCCTGTGCAACTATAAAGTTACGGAAGTTGGTTCCAAGCAAGCTAATCAATGAAAGGACTTTTTCGCTGGCAGGAACATAGGTCTTAATGAGACCGGTACATTGTCTGGAAAGCTTTTCTTTATCAACCAGAATATATATGGAAAAGAAAATTCCTATAAATAGATTGGCAATAACTGAAATTAATGCTCCCGCTGAACTGACCAGAAGGCTCATGGCACCGCTTGCACCATTTATCACGAAGCTTCCCAGTCCCTGAACTGTGCTTTCAATGTTTTCCGAGGATGGCATGGAATTAAGAAGAGTCACAGCATATTTACCGATATATTTGTTAGTTTTTAATTCGTTAAGCATCTTCGGAAGATTATCGCTCAATGATTTAATCATAAGAGAAATGCTGTTTATGAGTTCCGGTATAATAAAATTGATTATACCGACTAAAATCAGAATTAATGTAAGCAGGGAGGTAGTAAGCCCTATTGCTCTTAGTACACCATGCTTTATCTTGCCTTTAAAGAGTTTGGAAAGTCCCTTTTCATATGAGGTCATAATAATATTGACCAGGAAAGCTATAATCATTCCTATAATAAGTCCCGATGATGCGCTTAAGAAAAGGCCTATAAAGTGAACGGCATTATCCCAGTATTTGAAGATTATAAACATAACAAGGACACAAATACAAATAGGAATGTATCGCTTTACCTTGTGGGTGTTACCTTTTAAGGAAGTTTCAATATTATTGTCTGTTGAGGTGATTTTTTTATTAATAGTGTCTTCTGAATTATTACTTTCTAAATTGCTATTTTGAGTATTATTATTTTTTTTATTTGAATTAGCGGCCATTACTAAACTCCTTTTATATTATTGAACAGTATATTAAATATTATAGCCGATTATTTTGGTTGTCAAGAAAAATGCATTGATTTATACTTTCAAACAGCTAATGTTTCTTTTCAAAAATGCAGTTTTGTGGTATGGTAGTTATAAATTTTACTGACAGATTATAAATCTTGGGAGGCAGATAATTTGGTTTCTAAAGTGGAAAACATTTCACAGGAAAAATTAGATGGCATAAAAAGGATTATAGGCGAAGCATTTGTTACAAATGAGTTGTTTCATAACTGGGGTTCGGTGTCTGAACGTAAGGATGATGTCATGGAGTATATGTCGTACTATGTTGACTACGTTTATCAATCGGGTGAATTATATGCAAATGAGGATATGACAGGCTTCATCGGGCTTGAGGACTCGGTGAAAAAACCGATTATGCCACAGATAAAAATGATTTTAAAAATGTACACAAAGATGGAATATTCAAGGATAAAAAGTCTTTTAAAATTTGCCAAGCAGATAGGTAATTCCAATAAGCAGTATGCAAAGAAAAGACATATTGATGCACTTATGGTTTGTGTAGACAAAGAGTGTCAGGGCAAAGGAGTTGCGACAGAGCTTATAAAATTTGCAAAAAGTATGGCTGATGCGAAAGGGCTGACACTTTTATTTGATACTGATATGAAAGAGTATGCAGAAATGTATCAGCATTTTGGCTGTGAGCTATATAATAGTGTGACTGCTGATAATGGAGTGACAAGATATAGTTTGTGTTATAAAAAATTGTAGTTTTAACAAAGCATTTTAGGAGGTAAGATATGTTTTTAGCAATAAGCGGTTCAAATCTTTTTATTATTTACATGATTGTAATTTTTGTAATTGCATTTATAACTGCAAAGAATTTAATTAAAAAAAATAAAATATCAAAAAAGAACAGTGAAGAAAAAATGGGTGAATTGAATGCTTTTATTTTGCAGTATGAGGCATCCAAAAAGGTTGCTGCAGAGAAAGAGCAAGCAGCTGAAGAAAAAGAAGATAAGCAACCTGAAAAGCAAACCGAAAATCAACCCGAGAAAGAGAAAGATGATAAACCGACAGAAGCTGAGTCAAACAATACTGCTGAAAAAAATTTAGATATTGAAACCATTGTACGTATCAATGTGCTTTATCATGATGCTGAAATGTCTGTTGAGCAGATTTCAAGTAAGACAGGAGTTTCAAAAGAGCAGATTGAAAAGGTTATAGGATAAAATTTATAAAGGAATCAATTATGGCAGAAGATTCAAAAAAGGTTAAACATCCGTTTCCTCCGCTTTATGATGAGAACTCACAAATACTGATATTGGGAAGCTTTCCGTCCGTTAAGTCAAGAGAGGTAAAATTCTTTTACGGACATCCGCAGAACAGATTCTGGAAGGTGGTTGCAGATGTATTTGACGAGAAAATTCCTGAAACAATCGAGGATAAGAAAAGTCTTATACTCAAGAATCATCTTGCACTTTGGGATGTGATTTCGGAATGTGAGATTACGGGTTCATCGGATGCAAGCATTAAAAATGCGAAGGCTAATGACATAAGCAAAATTTTAAAGGATTCGTCAATTAAAAAAATAATTGTAAACGGAAAAACTGCCGAGAGGTTATATATCAAATATATTGAACCGATTACAGGGATTAAAGCTGTGGTTATGCCGTCTACAAGCCCTGCAAATGCAGCGTGGAGTCTGGACAGATTAATTGAGGCTTGGGCAGATGAACTGATATAAATTATTGTTTTACTACCGAAAAAATGATAAAATTTAGGTAGTAAATTTTTTTAGGAGATAAACGATGAAAAAAATATTAAAAAATAAAAGCTTAATATTGCTTCTTTTATGTATCTTTGCTTTAGTGGGATGCGGTAAGAACAGGGATAAAAAAGATGGGACAACAGAGGCAAAAGAAACGACAGATGCTGATACAGAAGAGGAATATAAATCTTGGTATGAGGTTTATGGTGCTAACAGAGGAATAAGCAATATTGATGAGTTAGGTGAGGATTACAGCGTAGATGATGCGATAAATGATGGCTGCTTTGTTATAGGAGCAGCGAAGGTCTATAATGATAATCTCTATGAAGAATTCATGAAGAAATATGAAGACAAAGAGGAAGCCTATATCAGGGTTGTTCAAAGCACTACAGAGGGTGATGCCATAATATATGATATTTTTTATATCCCTGAATCAAAGGAATGGATGGATGCAGTCTATCCTGACAGAGTAGATGTTGTGATAGATTCTACAAGAGATAAGTTTGCTGCTGAAGATGAGAGGATGATTTTCATGGAAAAATTTGATGGCGTTGCAGAATATGAAAGTAATTCGAGCATTTATTGGGTTGCATACAGAGGTAATCCGGAGGATATAGATTTAGCAGGTAAAGATACATTTGTTATTGCAATTATTAACTGATATAAGATGTAAATAATTATTAGAGTAAAACCTGAATTATGATTTGAATTTTTAGTGTAGGGAGATAATATGAGAAACTGCGAAAAATGTGGAGAATTATTAGGTGAGACCGTACAGGTTTGTCCGTATTGCGGTTTTAGCGCTTCGGATAAAGTGATACGTGAACTGAGGCATGAACGTATAAAACGTGATATGGTTTATGAAGAATATGAACAGAAAATGAGAGATAGAAAGAATCAATCCAAAGGATTTTGGTTGGGTTGGTTATTTGGAAGAAGCAGCAGGTGATTAAAAATCTAATATAAGGAGGAAAAAATGGGATCAGTTTCAAAAGTTTATTTCACAAAAGAGATTACACCGGAAAATGTAGTTCGATTATTTGATGTGCTTGGAAGAAAGCTTTCGGGAAGAGTAGCGGTTAAGGTTCACTCCGGAGAAGCCGGCAATCAGAATTTTCTTCATCCGGAGTTTTGGAAGCCTATGGTTGAACATGTAGGAGGAACGGTCGTAGAATGTAACACTGCATATGAAGGTGAGAGAAATTCTACAGAAAAGCATAAGAAACTTATTTATAATCACGGTTGGAATAAGTATTTTGATGTGGATCTGATGGACGCAGAAGGCCCTGATATCGAGATTCCGATAAAAAGAAATGCCAAGCACTTAAAGTCGGATATTATGGGCAAGAACTTCCTTAATTATGACTCTATGCTTGTGTTATCGCATTTTAAGGGCCATCCAATGGGAGGCTACGGTGGAGCGCTCAAGCAACTTTCTATCGGATGTGCATCGACTGCAGGTAAAGTAAACATTCACTCTGCAGGTAAATATGTTAAGGCAGAGGAACAGGGGATTGTCTGGGAGGATTTGCCGGAACAGGACGCTTTTTTAGAGTCTATGGCTGAGGCGGCATCTGCAGTAGTGGATCATTTTAAGGACAATATCGTATATATAAATGTTATGGCCAATATGTCTGTTGACTGCGATTGCTGTGCGGTTGCAGAAGATCCTTGCCTTAAGGATATCGGAATTCTTGCAGCGACAGACCCTGTTGCTATAGACAGAGCCTGCGTAGATTTGGTTATGCAAAGTAAGGACAGAGGAAGGGAGCATTTCCTTGAAAGAGTCACATCTAGAAACGGAGAACATACCATAGATGCTGCCTGTGAATTGGGAATTGGCGTAAAAGAATATGAATTAATAGAAGTCTGATGATATAAACATGTAGATTATGAATAGAACAAATCATAATGCATTACTTGAAATAAATGTTTAGTATTGGCTTAAAAGGTGTTGTAAGTATAGACGCTTATAACGCCTTTTGTTTTGTTGACAAATAATTATTATAATTATATAATTAACGTTATATAACAAGCGTTATATAATAAAAGGAGGTTGTTATGCCACCAAAGGTTAAGATTAGTAAGGAAATGATTTTGGATGCCGGTTTTAAGATTATCCGGGAGGAAGGATACGAGCATTTTAATGTAAGAAGAATCGCTGAAGTCTTGCATTGCTCTACGCAGCCGATTATGTATAATTTTAAGACTGTGGAGGAGATAAGAACTGCTGTTTATAAAATAGCGGATGATTTTCATACGGGATATATTATGCCGGATATGTCTGAAAAAGAAAATCCGCTTCACAAGCTTGGGATGAATTACATAAGGTTTGGATATGAAGAAAAAAATCTGTTCAGATTTTTATTCCAGAGTAATGAGTTTTCAGGAAGTGATATCGGACAGTTGATTGATAATCCCGAAGCATCACCACTCGTTGGAATGGTTGCTGCGGGGGTCGGATGCGGCATAGATGAGGCAAAGGATATATTTTTGGAGTTTTTCTGTGTGGTTCATGGATTTGCGAGTCTGCTTGCCAATAATTCCATGAATTATGATGAGGAAAAGGCAGATAAGCTTTTGGCAAAAGTATTTAACGGAGTGATTTTAGCGAGAGATAAAAATTGAAAGCTATGTGATATGGGAAAAGGTACTATCTTACACAGCGAGAGATAGAAAATGACAGGTATGTGACATGCTATGAGAGAGGAAAAATAATATGAAAAAGTTATATGAAAAAAGTGAAATCTGGTTTGCGGTAATGTGGATAATTATATATGTGGTTGTTTGCGGTAATCTTAGGAATCTGGGAGATGACAGCCCTTATATGATGCTTGGACTGATTGTGATATCGGTGCTTATGTTTGCTTTTGTAAAAGCAAATCATCTTGAAGAAAAGTACGGACTTAATCATTGGTCAAAGAATTTCAAAGCAATGCTATATCTGATACCTCTTTGGATTATAACTACCGGTAATCTATGGGGAGGAATTGAGGCAGAATATGAGGGTGCAGGCCTTATCTTTGCTGTTGTTTCAATGGCTCTTGTTGGATTTGCGGAGGAGCTTATATTCAGAGGCTTTTTATTTAAGGCAATGCTTAAGGACGGCAAGCCTATAGTTGCTATAATTGTATCATCCGTAACCTTTGGAATGGGACATATAGTGAATCTGCTTACAGGACATTTCGGTCTTGAAACATTTGTACAAATGTTTTATGCAGTAGCCATAGGTTTTATAATGACATATGTATTTTACATAGGAAAAAGTCTTATCCCTTGTATCATATCTCACAGCCTGATAGATGTATTTTCAAAATTTAATCGTGGCAATGAATTGGCAGAATGGATATATATTGGTGTGGTAATTGTGACATCCGTAGTCTACTGCTTATATCTTAGGATTCATTCACCAGCTTGCCGGTCATATGCTCTATAGTCAGTTCAAAGCATTGAACCCTTGGGAGTGCATTGGCAAGCTCTTTTTTAAGGTATTCTTCATCATCGGTAAATTTTTGGCAAAGCTTTGTACAGATTTCTCTTGCTTTGTCATAATCGCTTATAAGCTTGATTCTTCCAAATACTATAACGCTGTTTATATTAAGTGCCCATTCGCCTTCTTTTCTGTAGCCTTTATCATACACACAAAAGCTTACCTTATCGCAGGCTTTTACGGCATCAATTTTGTGCCCTTCCTTTGCACCGTGAAAATAAATCTTATTATCCTCTTCCGAATAATAATGGCTTATCGGAATACCGTAAGGATAGCCGTCGTCACCTATCATCGACAGTACGCCTCTTGGTTCATCCTTAAGAATCCTTATACATTCTTCTTTAGTTATCTGCTGTTTAAAACGTCTCATTTCCCTAAACATATCATCACCCTGTGTAGTTTATTTTATAGCCTTATTTTATTTTTTTATATGGTTTATGTCAAATGAAAGTTAAAATAAGGTGGTTATAGCTTAATTCTATAACCCGCCATATTATTTAAGAATTATGCAAAATCTGTTGATTATAATATAATAACCACAACAGGAGAGAACTGAATTCATATATGAAAAGAGGGTGATTATTATGAAACAGATACTTTGCTTTGGTGATTCAAATACATACGGATATATACCTGAAACCGGTAAAAGATATCCTTGGGGAGTAAGATGGACAAGTATATTAAATGAAAAGCTTGGCCTTGAGGAATACAGAGTTATAGAAGAAGGCTTATGTGGAAGAACTACAATATTTGAGGATCCTTTAAGAGAAGGAAGACGTGGTACAAAGCTTCTTCCGGTACTTTTGGAAACCCATAATAATCCGGATATAATAGTTGTTATGCTTGGAACAAATGATTGCAAGACAGTATATAGCGCGACTCCCGAGATAATAGGAAAGGGAGTAAAGAGGCTTCTCACACAGATAAGAAATTTATCAGAAGAAAGTAAAGTTTTACTTATATCACCGATTCATCTTGGAGAAAGAGTCTGGGAGGATAATTTTGATACTGAGTTTTCACCGAAATCGGTGGAGGTTTCAAAAGAACTTGCAAATGTTTATAGCAGAATAAGCAGGGAAGAAAACATTTACTATCTTGATGCATCAAAATATTCATCTCCGAGCGAAACCGATCAGGAGCATATGGATGAAAACGGACATAAGGCACTCGCACAGGCGGTGCTTACCAAGATAAAGGAGATAGAGGCTGCATAAGTTTATCATGAAATAACGAGATGCCAACCTATTTAGGTTGACATCTCGTTTGTTTTTATTGTACTACCGTAATTCCGTTTTTCTTTGCAAGCTCCAAAACCTCTTCTTTTGATAATTTAGTATATTTTGTAATCTTGCTGATCGGTTCATTACTATCCAGCATATTCTTGGCAATTTCTTTTCCTTTTTTATCAGCTGTTTCAAGTACAGCTTGATTTACAGTTCTATCAATATCATCCTTCAAAAGTTCTCTTAATGCTTCACACATGACACCATCACTCCTCGTTATTTTATCATACAACTTCTTATTAGCAGATACACTTACTTGTAGTATAGCATCTGCATTTATCTTATCATCCTTATCTGTTAAATCATCCGTTCCTTCTATAAACCTTCGTACCTCATCCTCTTCTGCATTTGGGGCAAGTATACGAAGTGCTTCATATCTTCCTTTTTCTAGCAGATTAGTTACAACTATCTGTAAAGGTATATTTATTATACCATATACGTAATAAATTCCAAAGGCTTTTTCTTCAATTTTTGCAGATAATTTTTTTAATTTCTTAAAAAGTTCTCTCGGATATGTTTTATTATCGTGACACATAGTAAGGATTGTGATAAAGTATATTATTATGAGATGCATATCTGTAAATCTATTGATGAGGAGAGAAAAATGAGATTAAAGAGATTTGTTCCGGCAGTTGTATGTATGGCTACCTTGTTATGTAACAGCAATTTGTCAGATGTTTATGCTGCTTCTATTGAAAACAGTGATAGTACGGAAATTGAAATAAATGTCGAGGTGGGGGAGGACGACAGCCTTTCAACTCATGATACAAATGATGAAGAAGAGGCTTTGACAGATTTCGAAACAAACAATGATGAAAAAACGTCTACGACTTCCGAAGAGCTTTTAGAGATAAGTACTGATACAGAAGAATTAGTTGCATTTCCGGATGAAGAAATAATAAATGCTGATATGGCGGACGATGAAATAAATGATGATTCTTTGAATGGAAGCTGGTATGATAAGTATATTAAAGATTCTGACGGAAGATTAATCAGAAAAGAAATATATACTATTAGTGGCGTGCTTTCATATATAGAAGAATACGAATATGATTCAAACGGTAACAAAATTAAAATGACAAGAAGAGTTTATGTCACATCCGGTGATGATAAAGGAAAGCTTAATTATTTATACGAATATGAGTATAATACAAACGGCAAAAAGAAGAAGCTTATATATACGGAATACGTTTTTAGTTCATACACCGGCACTTTGTCGCTTGGAGTCAGAAACAATACATATTTATTTGATTCAAGAGGATTTTGTACAAGTGATGATTGCGTTTATGCTTCATCTACCGGCGGGAAATTAATCTCAAAAGGTAAATACGATTATACAGATGATGGCAAACCTACAAAGACATCAATTGATTATTATCATGAAAATGGCAAAATTTATTGCAATCTTACGTATGATTATAATTTGCCGGATTTTAAGACTACACAGACATTTTATAAAAATGACGGAAGGATAGAGGAAATATTATTCCTTTCCTATACAGATGGTTCCGGCGGTATTGATGGTATGGTAAGACGCTACGTTTATCCTGAAGACGGAGGATGGATAACTTTAGATTATAATGGTGGACATGTGCCAACTAAAGTTAGATATAATGCAGATGGAAGTATCAATAACACACCTTTATATGATGAATCGTGGCATGATTCAAGTCTTACACCGGCTGTAGATATGTATCGACTCTATAATCCAAATAGCGGTGAACATTTTTATACGGCCAGCGTTGATGAAAAAAATAATCTGGTAAATGTCGGATGGCGCTATGAGGGTATAGGATGGAGAGCACCTGTTACATCAAATACACCGGTTTATCGACTGTATAATAAAAATGCAGGAGATCATCACTATACCATGAGTGTTTCGGAAAAAGATTATCTTGTAAGCATAGGGTGGAAATATGAAGGAATAGGCTGGTATTCTGATGATTCAAAGTCCGTTCCGCTTTACAGACAGTATAATCCTAATGCGAAGGCAGGCAGCCATAATTATACAGTAAATAAGAGTGAAAATGATAATCTTGTTCGTCTGGGATGGCGAGGCGAAGGAATAGGCTGGTACGGCGTAGTTTCCAACGGAAGTTATAAATATAGCGTATCAGAGTGTGAGCATAAAAAAGTATATACAGATATGAGCAATGTAAAAAGAGCCAGATATATTCATGATTATGATGGTGGCAGCTGTTATTGTGGAATCGATTTGGAACCGGATGGTGTATGGCTTGAATATCATCATTGCCCTACCGGATTAACTGATTTAACAAGTACAGACGAGGATACAGCAGGTATGGGTGTCGGATGGCAAGGTCCTAATCAGAGGATAGCTCCTACTGAAGGTTATCTTATAGAAAGATGCAGAGATTGTGGTGCAGTAAGAATAGTGGATGTTACAGGAAATTTGGATTACTTTCAATATTAGAGATTCAAGAGGGACAGGCATTTTGCCTGTCCCTCTGTCACATTATATCCCTCTGCAAACTATCCCTTAAGATGCAATACATTAAGCAGTAATATCCAGCTCATGCCATAATATGTTACAACCGCTACAAGGTCGTTTATGGTTGTGATGAGAGGTCCGGATGCAACTGCCGGGTCAACTTTAATCTTTTTAAAGAAGAGAGGTATAAGTGTTCCGACAGCACTGGAGATAAGCATCGCAAGAACAAGAGATATACCTATACAGCCTGAAACCGCATATGCAAAAAGTGCGGTTTTATGTTTTGCAAGCATTATATAAAGTCCGACAAATACAAAGGATATTGCACCGAGCAAGAGTCCGTTGCATAGTCCGACACGCATCTCCTTTATAACGAGATGCCCTTTTTGTTTAAAGGTGAGATTTTCATCCATCAATACTCTTATTGTAACCGCAAGTGACTGTGTACCGACATTACCTGCCATATCAAGTATGAGTGACTGGAAAGCCATGATTAGAGTAAGCTCTCTAACAATCTTATCAAACATGCCGACCACACTTGAAACTATCATTCCAAGTCCGAGGAGAACCAAAAGCCAAGGCAGACGCTTTTTCATACTTTGACCGAGAGGCTCCTGTAAATCCTCTTCTGCGGTAAGACCTGCGAGACGTGCGTAATCCTCACCCATCTCATCATCGACAACCTCGATTATGCTCTGTGCGGTTATAACACCGAGGAGCTTATTCATATTATCAAGTACAGGTATAATGCTTTCGGAATAATCCTTCAGCTTTTCGATACAATCATCTATGGTCTCACTCGCGTATACGTATGGGAAAGAGGTAACTATCAAATCATCAAGCGGAACAGTGTTTCTCGCAATAATTAAATCCTTCAAATCTATAGCACCATAGAATTCATCGTATTCATCAACTACAAAAATAGTAGAAATGTTATCATTTTCTTCCGCCTGTCTCACCAGCTCATTCATAGCCTGTTTAACGGTAAGATTTTCTCTTATAATTATACAGTTGGTAGTCATACGGCTACCGATTTCATCATCATCAAAGGAGGCGATAAGTCGTATCTCCTTTTGAACCTCCGGATTAATTGCTTCGATTATAAGTGAACGCTTTTCCTTTTCTATCTGATGCAGAACATTTGCTGCTGTATCCGTTTCAAGCTCGGATACAACGGCAGCAGCCTTCCTTATATCCATTTCATTCAGATAGGTTCCTGCATCCTCTTCGTCCAGATACTCAAATATCTCTGCCAGCATATCGGCATTACAAACCCTGAAAAGCTTTTTGATTTCCTGGGTATTGAGCGCACTGATAACCTGAGCAATATCATTTGCATGATAATCCTCTAACTTGTTAAGTATGTTTTTTGGGGAATTATTGCTTCGTATGATGCCAAGAATTTCGGACTCATAATCAGGCTTTTTTTGAACAGCATCGTTCTCGGCAGCCTCATTTTGAGTCTCTGCATCATCAGATACATTGTTTAATACTTCATCTTCCATTTATTTACCCTCCGTTTCATTCGTTGAAGCTTTAATAATTCAACGCTGACGTAAGGGACAAAAGGACAAAATAATACCTATGTATGAGCGGGTCACACACAGGCAGATAAAATTACATATACAAAGTAAATAAAGTGACAGAACCCAAACAAGGCTTACACTTTATTGAACTGTATATGCACAATCGCCCGTTTGACCCATGACTGTCGCCGTTTGCCACTTTATCCACCTACCTTTTTCAATGTATTTAAACCATAGTTATTATTACACTTTAAATAGAAAAAGTCAATAAAAAATAAAAGTCTGCTATGCGTGTACTTTGTATGAAGCTATCATTTTTAAAATAAGTAAAATAATTGGCAATGAGAAATATCCAGAAAAATTTTTAAAACTTTTTTTGAAACTTAAGGTTCGCATAAGGTTCACATATTATCATAAACACAAGTTAAGGGAAAACCGGATAAGGAGTGATGAGCTATGAATAATGAAATTTTCAAAAGATATGAAATTAAATATCTGGTAACAAGGGAACAGAGAGAGTTAATCGAAAAGGTATTTAGAGAAAAGATGGTACCGGATGCTTACGGTGAAAGCACCATCTGCAATATATATTATGATACACCTGATATGAGACTTATAAGAAATTCTTTGGACGGACCTGCATATAAGGAAAAATTAAGAGTGAGAAGCTACGGACAGATAAAGCCGGGCGAAGACGTATTTGTAGAGCTGAAGAAAAAATATGACGGTGTTGTTTATAAGAGAAGAGTTACAATGCAGGAAAACAAAGCAAGAATTTATCTCGATAAAAATTCCAAGATAGACAATCCGGTAAAGGGTGACAGCTTCCTTGAAAGACAGATAGTAAAGGAGCTTGATTATTTCAAGAGCTTTTACAAGAATTTAAAACCTGCGGTTTATCTTTGCTACGACAGAACGGCTTATTTCTCAAACGAAGACGCAAGCTTCAGAGTAACCTTTGATAAAAATATAAGATGGAGAACAGAGGATATGAAGCTTACATCAAAGCCGGGCGGAAGAGATATATTGGAAGACGGAATGTCACTTATGGAGATTAAGACAGCAAATGCAATCCCTAAATGGATGGTGGATATACTTAGCAGTGAAAAGATAAGAAAGACATCATTTTCAAAATACGGAAGAGCGTATATGCAGATGCTTGAGGATAGAAATAATAACAATGTAATCAGATATGATTTTACAGATAGAAAGGTGGGCTAATTATGGAAAATTTATTTGAAAGTATGAACACATTAAATCAGACAGATATAACTTTAGGAGATTTTGTTATAACGATAATCGCAGCACTTATACTCGGAGCGGTACTTGCTCTTACCTATAAGTATAAGTCCAACCCGACAAAGAGCTTTGTTGGAACTCTTGCCATACTTCCGGCGGTAGTAAGCGTAGTGATTCTTATGGTAAGCGGAAGCCTGGGCGCAGGAGTAGCGGTAGCCGGAACATTTTCACTTGTAAGATTTCGTTCGGCACCCGGTACTGCCAAAGAAATCGGAGCAATCTTTATGGCGATGGCAGTCGGTCTTGCCTGTGGAATGGGATTTATGGGAGCAGCAGTTGTATTTACGGTGATCATGTGTGTGGTAGTTTTGGTATATGAAACTGTAGGTTTTGGAAAAAGCAATATGTCAGTTTTAAATAAGACCATAAATATTACGGTTCCGGAGGATCTTGATTACAGCGAAATATTTGATGAGGTTTGGGAAAAATATGTAAGTAAGGTTGAAATGACAAAGATAAAAACCACCAATCTCGGAAGCTTAAATAAGTTGACCTACAATATAACTCTTAAAGAAAAGAATACGGAAAAGCAGCTTATCGATGATATAAGATGCAGAAACGGAAACCTTGAGATCAGCATGTCGGCTCAGGTTACAGAGCAGATGGAACTTTAATAATATAACTGTTCGGATATACGAACATATCGAAAAGGAAAAATGTATAGCAGATTAGATGAATATTTGATTAGAAAAATGAGGTGATTGTTATGAGAAAGAGATTTTTAGCGATTAGTATGACAACTATTATGATACTTTGTATGGCAGGCTGCGGCAAGAAAAGTGAAACCGGTGATGCCGGTACTACAGTCAGTCAGGTAGCTACAGAAAGCGATACAACAGCTGATGTAAAGGTAGTCAGCGAGGATGACATGTTTTCAGACAGAGATTATGATATAAGCTATGATGATGCGGAAGACATAATTTTAGCAGACGGAGCTTCAAGTTTAGATGCTTCGGGTGTGGAGATAGATGGGGATACAATCACTATTACCAAGGCAGGCAGCTACAAGCTTTCAGGCAGCTTGAGTGATGGTCAGATTATCGTAGATGTTGCGGACGATGAAAAGGTTCAGCTTGTACTTGATGGAGTTGATATAACCAATGATGACAGTGCTGTCATATATGTAAAAAATGCGGATAAGGTTTTTATTACAACTACAGATAGTGACAACAGCTTAAGCGTTACCGGTGAATTTGAAGAGACAGAGGATGGCGTGGATGCTGTAATATATGCAAAGGATGATATAACCTTAAATGGTGCGGGAACATTAAATATTACTTGCGAGACCTCTCATGGTATAGTCGGTAAGGATGATGTAAAGATTACAAGCGGTACCTATAATATAGAGGCTGCAAAGAAGGGTATAGATGCCAATGACAGTGTAAGGGTTGCAGACGGAGAGATCAACATAACAAGCGGTACTGACGGTATACATGTGGAAAATACCGATGACGAGACACTCGGATACTTTTATGCAATCGGCGGTACATTTAATATAGAGGCAGGCTATGATGGCATAGATGCATCCGGTGAAGCTCTGATATATGACGGAGAGTACAATATCGTATCCGGAGGTGGATATGAAAATGGTGCCTTTCATTCCGGTGATATGATGGGTGGAGGCTTCGGCGGACAAAACATGGGAGAACGTCAGGATTTTGAAAATGGCGGAACCTTTGATGGTCAGATGCCGGAAGATATGGAAAACGGAAACTTCGGTGGCGGAAGAGGAAGACGCGGAGAAAACGGTATGGATGGACAGCAGGGCTTCGGCGGAGGTCCGGGTGGACAGATGCAGAATGGACAGATGCCGGATGGTTCTGACATGGGTGAGATGACACCTCCTGATATGGCAGATGGTGAATTCCCTTCTGAAATGACACCTCCTGATATGGAAAGCGGTGAACTTCCGGAGGATATGACTGCACCTGATATGCAGGCAGACGAAACAGGTGATTCAACCTTGGATGAAAATGAAGAGGCTTCAGCGGATGAAGAAAACGAGTATGATGCTGACGATTATCTTGAAAACTCTACTAAAGGTATAAAAGCTGATGGTGGAATATATATATTCGGAGGAAGCTTTGACATAGACTCGGCAGATGATACAATTCATTCGGATAATGTGGTAAATATCGAAAATGGCAACCTTAATCTTGCTTCCGGTGATGATGGAATACATGCAGATGTAACACTTATCATAAATGGAGGAAAGCTTGACATTACAAACAGCTATGAAGGTCTGGAGGCTCATACCATAGAGGTAAATGATGGTGAGATAAATCTTATAGCATCTGATGATGGCTTGAATGCAGGAGGCAGCACTGACGCTTCACTTACGATAAATGGTGGAACACTCAACATAGCAGCAGCAGGTGACTGCGTAGATTCAAACGGAACACTTGCGGTAAATGGTGGAGAAACCTATGTAAGCGGTCCAAACAACGGAGGAAACGGATCTATAGATTATGAGATGAACGGTTATATAACGGGAGGAACCTTCGTATCCGCAGGTGCAAGCGGAATGGCTATGAACTTCGGTTCCGAATCAACACAGTGCTCAATTCTTTATGAACTTTCTGGAAGTGCAGCAAGCGGAACAACCATAACCCTTACAGACAGCGATGGAAATGAAATTGTAAGCTATACACCGGATAAAGCCTTCCAGTCCATAGTAATAAGCTCACCTGATATCGAAAGTGAAGGCACATACACACTCACAGTCGGTTCTGACACCTACACCATAGAAATGTCCGGCATCATATACGGTCAGGGCACCGGAATGGGTGGCTTCGGAGGAGGCCAAGGTATGATGCCTTAATAAAGATAAGTTATCCAAAAAATAGCAAGGAACTTTCTGATTAAAATAACATAACGAGTGGGTGTTTTAACAGTTTTTAACTTGTACTTTTGACAGGCTTCAAAAAACTTAATTCCCACATATGGTAGCAAGGAATATAAGACGCATCCAATTAACGTGAGCGTTATTTGTGTAAAATCAGCAACGAATAATTTTAATAATTTGCTAAAAAATCGATATGTTTGAGCGAAGCGAGTTTATCGATTTTTGCAAATTTTAAAAATATGAGTGCGCTGATTTCACAAATGTTAGCGAGTTAATAGGATGCGTCTTATATTCCTTGCTACCATATGTGGGATGAAAATGTAATAAAGTCTGTCAAAAGTACAGCAAAAAATTCCCAAATTCCCACATATCCTATTCGGCTATCAGAGAGTCCTTGGCCGCCTGAAGTATGAGGATGGTTGTGTACTGGTTATCCTTGGAGTATGTAAGGTTTTCGAAGGATGCACCGGCATCAAGCTGTGAATTGAGTTCATCTAAGGATGGACCGATGAGCGGGTACATGGCGGTTACCGTTTCATTTAAATTGGTTATGTCAAGGTGGGATACTCTACCGTTATCAACTGTGACAACAAGCTGAAGCTCGGTCTGGCCGCCTACATTCATAATGGATGAGTATACACCGGACTTGTATGTACCTGCGGATGTGCTTACAGTTTCCTGAGGAGGGATAACTGTAGCATCAGGTGCGGGCTGTACCTGTGTCGTATCAGAGTCTGATTCCGGTGAAGCTTGCTCTTTGGCTAGATTGGTAGTTGAATCAGGTAAAGTCTGATCATTAGCTAAGTTGGCTGTTGATTCAGCTGCAGTCTGGTCGTTGGTCTGGTTAGCGTTTGAATCCGGCACAGCCTGTTCCTGCGGTGGAATAATCGTAGCATCAGGTGCATTTGTTTGTGAACCTGTGCTTGAGTTTTCAATGGTATTTTCTGTGTTGTTACTCTCCCCTTTCTTCTTATCTTTAGACGGTGAAAACATGTAGATAAGTAAAGATATAAGAAGGATTCCAAGCACAACAAATATCGCTGTGTATATGAGTTCTTTTGACTTTAGAACAACTATTTTTGTTTTTGCTGACATAATAAAAACTCCCTGCTTAAGATTATTATAAATATATTCTCAGGCAGGGAGTTTTATAACTTATATATCAGTAATATTTTTAAAGCTTTGAGTAACCGAAGCTGTTTACAATTGCTGTAAGAGGGTGTCCGCCTTTGCACATAGGACAGTCAACAGCAGGATAGGTAAGATAGTTTGGTATATCATCTGTTGTAAATATTGTGTTGATATGCTGACCGTGGATTTCTTTGGCAGCAGAGAATATTGCTGATACACCGGCGATTTTACCGCCGTAATACTCTATACATTCAAGTGCTGAGTTGATGGTCTTACCGGTTGTTGCGGTAGCTAAGAGTACGAGAATATTTTTTCCTTTTATAAACGGAAGATAGTTTTCTCTAAACATAAGCTGTCCGCTTGAGGTCTGTTCAGGGGTAAGTATATAAACCGTGTTGTGTAAATTCGCAGACATAATTCCGGCACTTGTAAGCTCGTCTGCGAGATAAGCACCTATAATATCTGTTCCGTCAAGACATACTATAGCATCAATTATTGTAGAGGTAACATATTCCTGTACAAGAGCCTTTGCTGCGGCCTTTGCTTCATTCCTTCTGGTTTTAAGGGTAGTCATATCAATGTAATAATTGATATGAGAAGAAGATGTAGCAAAATGACCCGGAGTGATATTTAATGCTATAAGATTATTAAACTGTGAATATATCTTAAATTTATTTGGATTTTCCATATTATTCCTCCTTAATATAATATATGGATGTATAACCAATCTTATTATATCCTTATTTTTACTATTAGACAAGTAAAAAAGATAATATTAGCCAAAATGCTCTGATAAATAAGAGTTTCGCACTTGCCTGTCACATTAAATTGTGTTACAATTACTTATAATTATGCGATTTTTTAGCATAAAGAAATGCTGTTTTATAAACATGATTTTTAGCTTAATCCAATGGGAGATTAAAGATGATTAATACGACAAAAAAACCTGGCATTTCAGATACGGAAATTGCAGAACGTATGGAGGCCTATCATTTACAGGGCTTTGACCGTATGCAGCTTGAAGAGATAGAAAACGGTCTAAGGAGCGGTGTAGATGTGGATGTCTATGCAGATACAAAATATATGTTCCTTCAGATGACGGAAATCAGAAAGGGATTGGAACAGGGCATAGATATATCGCCATACCTGAATGAAAAATATGACTGGTTTCAGATGAGAGAAATCAGAAGAGGAATAAAAGACGGCGTTGATGTGTCCATATATCTTGATGAGGATATGGATTATCTTGTTATGCGCGAAATAAGACTCGGACTTGAAGCGGGAATAAATCTTTATCCGTATTATGAAAAGAGAATTCCAAAGGCGGTTTTATGTGAGATAAGAAAAGCCTTTTCCGACGGATTAAATATAGATATATATGTTGAGGATGGATATAAGGATGACCAGCTTCAGGAGATAAGACATGGTCTTAAGAATAATGTTGATATCACATGTTTTTTGGATCATAATTATTCCGGCAGCCAGATGTATGAGATAAGGCGCGGACTTGAAGAAAAACTTGATATATCCAAGTATTCTAAAAATACTTATAACTGGATGCAGATGCGTGAGATACGACTTGGTTTAAAAGCCGGTGTGGATGTTTCGAAGTATGAGGATGCACTTTATTCACCGGAGCAGATGCGCGAGATAAGACTCGGACTTGAAGAGGGAATTGATGTATCGGATTATGCTTCACTTATGTGGAGTGCAACCGATATGGCAAACCACAGAGCCAAGATAAAAGCTTTTGGTAAGGTTGAGTCGGATCTGTATAATCCGGATTCGGAGGTTTTGACCTATGATGATAAAGAATTCGAAAGCATAGCTTCGGCAGATGACGGAGTGATATGGAATGCTGAAAATCAGAGGGTAACCATAGAGGTTAGCTATGACGCTATGACAGCATATATTATACTTCCTAAGCTATCTGATAAAGATACAGGCTTTACCGAAAATGAAATAACCTCTGCACTTAAGCTAAACGGAGTAAGGCAGGGTATAATTAAAGGCGCTATATATGAGATTATAAAGGGCAATAAATCCTCAGATGAGAGGATTCTTATAGCTGAGGGTAAGCTTCCTGTTGACGGACAGGATGGATATTTTGAATATTTCTTTGAAAGAAATATCGATCGTACTCCGGAATTAAACGAAGACGGTTCGGTTAACTATTCAAATATTACTTTATTTGAGCAGGTAGAAGAGGGACAGAAGCTTGCAGTTTATCATCCGGCTGTCAGAGGTATATACGGATATGATGTAACCGGAAAGCTTATCCATCCTAAAAACGGACAGAATCTTCCGAGACTTACCGGAAAAAATATCGCAATTTTGGATGATGAGGTTACCTATGTATCGACTGTTAAGGGTTGTATAGAAGAAAAAAACGGAACCATAACCATAAGTTCTGTCTATGTGGTAAAAGGTGATGTAACACTTTCAACCGGTAACATAAAGTTTGACGGGGATGTAGAAGTTAAGGGAGATGTTCGTCCAAGATCTATTATCGAAGCTACTGGTAATATAATTATAAACGGAAGTGTCGAGGCTGCATTTATAAAGGCCGGAAAAGATGTACTTGTTAAGCAGGGGGTTCTTGGAAAGGGCGTTGGCATAATTGAGGCTGGAAATGATGTAAACGGTAAGTTCTTTGAAAATGTAAAGATCTATGCGGAAAATGATGTAAAGAGTAATTATCTGTATAACTGTAATTGTGTTGCGATGCATAAGGTTATAATATCAGGAAAACGCGGCGCCATAGTAGGAGGTCTCACATCAGCCATATATGGAGTTGAAGCTGCAGAGCTTGGCAATAAGATGGGTGTAAGAACAGAGTTCGAGGTTGGAGCAAACCAGTATTTTGTCAAGAAATTAAGAGAGTGGGATTCAAAGACAAAGGAGCTTTCCGTTAAGGTTACAATCTTTAAGGAAGAGATGAAGAAGCTCCAGGTTAAGGTTAAGCTGGATGTGTTAAAGGATACTCCTATTTATCAAAATGTTCAGACTGCTATGATGCAGCTTATGAATGAAATTGACGAGATAAAAGAGGAAAGAGATGCATTTACCAATGAGATAGCTAAAAACAGTGCATCCATAGGTATAAGAGTATCGGGAAAGGCATATGCAGGATGTCTCGTCAATATAAATAACGCAAAATATCTTCTTGACAGAGATGTAAATAAGGTATGGTTTAGAGAAAAAGAGCAGGCAATAGTACAGCTTTTAAGTTAATAAATTTGGAGGAGAACAATGGGAGAATCAAAAAGATTTATTTTGCTTTCGACATGCAGTTTTAAGCTTTTAAGCGATGTCTCAAAAGCACTTAGTGATGAATATGAGATTGTAAAGGCTATAGACGGTGCACAGACTATCAGGGCGATTTCCGATAAAAGTATCAATCTTGCATGTGCGATTATAGATTTGAATCAGCCTAATATGAATGTTTTTCAGATACTCAGTCTTATGAAGAAAAGTTCGGTTATGAAGTACATTCCGGTTATTATTATGGCTGAAACGCTTGATGATGAAAATGCGGAAAAATGTCTTGAGGATGGTGCCGCAGATATAATCATGACACCGGTAGCTGCCGCAAAGATAAGATTTTCCGTAAGCAGATGTATCCAAAATAAAATGTATATAAAAGAGCTTGAGGAAAAGGCTTCAAGTTCAAATGAAAAAGCCGGAACTAAGTCCGGAGATGAATCAGAGGGTAGTAAGTCAGTTGGTGACAGTGAACAAGCAAAGCAGGAGGCAATATCGGAGCTTGAACATGAATTTGCCAATATGCTCGGAACCCTTGCTGAATTTAGAAATTTCAGTAAAAATCATATAAAGAGAGTCAGAGAAATTACTAAATCATTGTGTGAAACACTTGTAAGCTTTTTCCCTGATAGTAATCTTCTGAAGGAAGATATTGAGTACATTGCGGATGCTTCCTGTTATCATGATGTGGGCAAGCTGCTTATACCGGATGATATCATTTTAAAGCCTCTTAAGCTTACTCCGGCCGAATTTGACATGATAAAGTCACATACTACAAAGGGCTGTGAAATGCTTGATAATCTTAAGGAGTTCCAGTCTGAAAAAATGTTTCATTACAGCTGGGAGATATGCAGATATCACCATGAAAGATATGACGGAAAGGGATATCCGGAAAAGCTTCAGGGTGAAAATATCCCTCTTTCGGCACAGATTGTTTCTATAGCAGATGCATTTGATGCGCTCATGACCAATACAACCTACAGAAAAGCTATAGAATTTGAAAAGGCATATTCGATGATAATGGACGGTGAATGTGGTATGTTTTCACCTCGTATCACCCAATGCTTTAAAATGAATAAGGATAAGATTGAAGAGATATCCAGAAAATATGCGGATCCGTATGCATAGTATTTAATATATTTGGAGAATATTTATGTCTTTACAAATGATACTCGGACCTTCGGGTTCGGGTAAATCTCATTATATATATAATAAAATAATAAAGGACGGTATAAAGAATCCTGATATCAATTATATTTTGTTGGTGCCTGAGCAGTACTCTATGGCATTACAGCGTAAGCTGGTTATGATGCATCCTGCAAAGGGAACCATGAATATAGATGTTATCGGCTTTAACCGTCTTTGTTTTCGTGTCTTTGATGAGTTAAATATTAAACCTGAAAGGGTACTTGAGGATTTTGGTAAGAGTATGCTTATACGTAAGGCAGCAGGAGAAAGAAAGTCTGATATGTCTGTCTATTCCGGAAGCCTTGATAAATCAGGTTTTATAGATGAAGTTAAATCCCTCATGTCTGAGATGTATCAGTACAATATCAAAAGAGAAAATCTGGACAGTGTAATTGAAAAAATAAAGGATAGTCCGGAGGATATTTTATTGTACAAAAAGCTCAAGGATATGAAGGCTATTTTCAATGCCTTTGATGAGAAGCTTTCGGATAATTATATAGTCGCCGAAAAGCTTACAGAGATTCTTGCGGATAATATTGAGAAGTCTGAATTGATAAAAAGAAGCGTAATCGTTATGGACGGCTTTACGGGATTTACACCTATACAGCTTATACTTATAGAAAAGCTTTTAAGATACTCAAAGGCTGTGTATAGTGTATTTACGATTGATAAAAAATTCTATGAAAAAAAGCATGTAAAAGAACATGAGCTTTTTTATCTTACAAAAAATACAGTTTCCGGTTTAAAGGAGATTGCTATCAGGAATTCTGTTGAGGTTTTGGAGGATATATTTTTAACCGGAGAAGATGTGAACAGATGGAGCAACGGAAGTAAGTTTATTTCACATCTTGAAAAAAATATCTTCAGATTTCCTTATGAAAAATGCGATGAAAAACAAAAGGATATATCTATAACCGTATATGATACTCCGCGTAAGGAGATAGAGGGTGTCGCATACAGGATAGATAAGCTGGTAAAGGAAGAAAACTACAGATATAAGGATATAGCTGTTATAAGCGGAAATCTTGAGGGTATCAGTGCGAAGACCGAACAGATTTTTGAAAGATATGATATACCGTATTTCCTTGATGCAAGCATACCTGTAAAAAATAATCCGTATATTAATTCTCTCGAATATCTTCTTCGAATAGTTAAAGAGAATTTTTCCTATGACAGTGTATTTGCCTTTTTAAAGTCAGGCATAATAAGTGACCTTGATGACGATGATGTAGAGACGGTTGAAAATTATGTATTAAGAAAAGGCATACGCGGAAAGTCCGGCTGGAGCAGAGAGTGGGATGAAGAGGTCGAGGAGATAAGAGCCTGTGTTGCGGATGAAATACTCATTCCGTTTTATGATATTTTACATAAGAAGATAAATAGTATTAGGACCTACACTAAAGCTATACGTGATTTTATGGAGACCTATAATTATGAGAAGCGTATGGCAGAGTATAAGAATTTATATGCCAAGGTTATCTCGGTTTTGGATAAGATGGATGAGATTATGGGTGATGATACTACGGATATAGATGACTTTGCCGAGCTTATGGCTCTTGGATTAAAGGATCTGACTCTTGGTGTTATTCCTAAGACTCTTGATATGACTATAGTCGGAGATATAACCAGAACCAGACTTGATGATATAAAGGTTTTATTTATCATCGGCATAAATGACGGTATTATCCCTAAAAAAGGAAGTAATTCGGGCATTATAGGTGATAGTGATAAAGAAAGATTGAAGGAGCTTGGTATAGAGCTTGCACCTACGGAAAAGTTTAATTCGTATATAGAGCAGTTTTATCTATATCTAAATATGACAAAACCAAAGGATAAGCTGGTGCTTTCTTATACCAATATGAATGATGATAATGAACAGGCAAGACCGTCTTATATCATTTCCAGAATTGCCAATATATTTACCGGTATTTCTGTAGTTAAAGATGAGGAGTATAAGGTTGCAGGTAAAAAGACAGGTCTTGATTCTCTTATAGAAGGAATGCAGCGTATTATATCCGGAGATAATTCCGTGCTTTCCGAAACCATGAGCCTCTATAAGCTTTATTATGATATGCAGGAAGAAGGTCTGCAATTAATCGAAAAGGCATTTTTATATAATAACATTCCAAAGAATCTCTCTGAAGACATATCGGATCTGATAAAGCTTAAGCTTATGTCACAATCTGTATCAAGACTTGAAAAATATGCTGCATGTGCGTACTCATATTTCCTGCAGTATATACTTGGTCTTTCCGAAAGAAAAATCAGGCAGATTGATAACAGAGATATAGGAACCATACTTCATGGAGCCATGGAGCATATGTACAGACATGTTCATGACAATATGGATAATGACTGGTCGAAGATAAGCGAGAAGACTCGTGATGATATGGTTGAGCAATATGTTGAGGAAGCCTTTAACGAAGCATATGACAGCTATACTATAAAGGAAGGACGGTTTTCTTATCTGCTTACGGTTTTAAAAAGGATAGGAAAAAGAACCGCCAAGGTCTTATCTGATATAACGGATAAGGACTATCTTAAGCCTGAATATTTTGAGTATAAGTTTACTAAAAAGCTGGATATGCCGGAGCATGATTTTGACATGACTCTTAATGGTATAGTTGACAGAGGGGATGTATACTATTCACCTGATGAAAAGACTTTGAGATTAAGAATTATAGACTACAAATCAGGCAGTCATGATTTTAAGATAAACAGACTATATGAAGGACTTTCACTTCAGCTTTCCGTATATATGAATGTTATGCAGGAGCTTGTTTACGAACAGTATAACAAGGATAAGGAAGAGTCTGAAAAGCTGATAATAACTCCGGAGGGTATGTACTACTATCAAATGACAGATCCTTATGTGAGCGCAGAGGATGCGGATGCAGCAGACAAAGAGAGAGAAAAGAAATTAAAACTGACCGGACTTTTAAATGATGATGCGGAAAAGTTTAATAATATAAATGATTTTGCGATTTATAAGGCTAAAGATATAGCCGGAGATATAATAAAAGGAAAAATAGATAAAAATCCTATGAAGGTTGGGGATAAGAGCTCTTGTGAGTATTGTCTTTATAAGGATATATGCAGATTTGATAAAAAATACGGTGGTAATAAGGACCGTTTTCCGCAGTATGCCGACAAGGATAAGGATATTATATACGACAGGATTAAAGAAATTCTTTCAGAAGCAAAGGATGAAAAATGAAACAAGTATTTTTAGCTACTGATTGATGTCTCGAATATATTATGAAAGGACTTGGCTATGGGTTGGACTAAAGAACAGCAGAGTGCTATAGATATCAGAAAATCGAATATTTTGGTTTCAGCAGCAGCCGGTTCGGGAAAGACTGCTATTCTTGTTGAGCGTATAATCAACAAGATGACAGATAAGGATAATCCAAAGGATATAGATGAGTTCCTTGTCGTTACATTTACTAAAGCTGCGGCAGCGCAGATGAGAGAAAAGATTGCCGTAAGAATTGAGAAGCTTTTATCAGAGGATCCTGACAATGAACATCTTATGAGACAGGCGGTGCTTGTCAACAGAGCGGATATAACAACAATAGACAGCTTTTGTCTTAGAATAGTTAAGGAGAATTTTGGACTTCTTTCGATAGATGCCAATTTTAATATCGGTGATACAGGCATGATGGCGCTAATTAAAAATGATGTTATGGATGCGTTGTTTGACAGGCTTTATGAAGAAAAGAATTCTGACTTTTTCATGCTGCTTGATATATTTGGCGATGATAGAAATGATGATAATTTAAAAAATAATATTCTTAAGATATATAATCTTGCCTCAAGCTATCCGAGACCTTATGTATGGCTTGATAATGCAAAGGCTTTTCTTTCGGTTAAGGATGAAAAAGGGCTTATGGAGCTTAACTGGATAAAAGACTTTTTTGAGCTTGTAAGGGCTTATGCAAAAAGTGCGCTTTTTTATGCAAACTACGGAAGGGATATATGTGAGGCGGATGGAGGACCTGATAAAAATATAGAAATAGCCGAAAGCGATATAGAGGCTATATCGGATATTTTAGAAGCAGACAGCTACGATGCAGTGAAAAAAGCTGTAGAAAAGAAATTGGACAGATTAAAAACCTGCAAGGGCGATGCATACGATGAGGACCTTGTTGAACGATTTAAAAAAGTAAGAGAAACCTATAAAAAAATATTAGCAAAGCTTAATATATTTAAAGGGGACAGTGGGGAGCTTATAAATGAGATTAATAATACCGCCGGATATCTTATACCTCTTATAAATCTTGTTATAGATTTCTCAAAGGAATATGAGCTCGAAAAGGAAAAGAGAAAGCTGGTTGAATTTTCGGATGTGGAGCATATGGCATATCAGCTTGTATGCGGCGGCTATGATGAGGATGGAAAGCCTGTATCAACAGAGCTTGCAAGAAGAATATCAGACAGGTATGATGAGATTTTTATAGATGAATACCAGGACAGCAACTATCTTCAGGAGGATATACTTTATTCTGTTTCGGGTATAGAGCATGGAAGAAATAATATGTTTATGGTTGGCGATGTCAAGCAGAGCATATATAAGTTCCGTATGGCAAGACCGGATCTTTTCATATCAAAATATAATACATTTTCGGATGCCGGACCTGAGGTTAAGATAGAACTAAAAAACAATTTCCGTTCGAGAGAAAATGTGCTTAATTCCATAAATTATTTTTGCAGAAAGCTTATCAGAAGAGACCTTGGCGGAATAGAATATGATGACAGTGTTGCACTTGTTCCGACTAAGGAATTTCCGGCGCCAAACGAAGAAATAAGCTTCGGTGTCGGTGGAAGTACGGAAGTTATCCTGGTGGATAGATTTGAAACGGATGAAAGACTTTCGAAGCTTGAATTGGAAGCGGTTGCAATTGCAAATCGTATCAAGGAACTGGTTGGGGATGATAATCCACAGTATGTCTATGATGAGGAAAAGGATATATACAGAAGAGCTTCTTACAGAGATATTGTTATACTTGCAAGAAGCTTAAAAGGCTTTGGGGATGATGTCTACAATACTCTTACTATGGCAGGTATACCTGCATATCTCGAGGATACGGGTGGATATTTTGAGGCAGTTGAGATAAGGCTTATTATGTCACTTTTATCCATAGTTGATAATATTAAACAGGATATACCTCTCGCGGCAGTACTCCTTTCACCTATGGCGGGACTTGATGAAAATGAATTATCCTTTATATGTGATTATGCGGAAAAAAAGCTTAAGAAAAAACATCTTTTATATGATAAATGTTTATGCTATATGGAGGATACTGATGATTACATTTCCGATAAGCTGAAAAAAATCTTTAATATAGTAGATACACTTAGGCTTGATAATAAAACCATGTCAATATCAGCTCTTATATGGAAGGCACTTGATATGACCGGGTATTATAATTATATATCAGCTATGCCGATGGGCCAAAGAAGAAGAAATAATATCAATATGCTTCTTGAAAAGGCGGAAAAATTTGAGGATGGTTCATATAAGGGTCTCTTCAATTTCTTAAGATATATAGAAAAACAAAAGCTTAATGAGGTGGATTTTGGCGAGGCGAAGGTATTTGGCGATGACGAGGATGTGGTCAGAATAATCACCATGCATAAGAGTAAGGGACTGGAATATCCTATAGTTTTTGTAAGCGGACTTGGCAAGCAGTTTAACAATTCCGATTCAAAGGAACAGCTTATAATCCACAGTGATTATTATCTCGCATCGGATTATGTGGATGTAAAAAGCAGGTTTAAGAAAAACACTTTTATGAAGGATGTGTTTAAGCTTCTTATCAAAAAAGAAAACATGGCGGAGGAATTGAGAGTTTTATACGTTGCCTTAACCCGTGCCAAGGAAAAGCTTATTATAACCGGTTGTGATAAGGAAATTGACAGGACAATGGATAAGCTTATGAACAACGCAACATCCGGTGATGTTGTACCATTTGATATAAGGTATAATGCACCGGGGTTTCTCACATGGATTATCGCCTGCCTTAACGGATATAAGGGAATATCAGATGGCTGCGATATCGAATTAAAGGTATTAAGAGAGGAAGATATAAGCGGCTATAGGGTAAATGCGGAAGTAAAAAAAGCCCGGTCCGTTTATGATTTTTATGAAGAAGCGTTAGAGAACTATGATAAGGATTTATATGAAAAATATAAGAATTCCTTTGAATTTAGATATCCTTTCACGGAAGCTACCAAGATAAAGAGTAAGATGTCCATATCAGAAATCAAAAAGATGAAGGCATATGACGGTGTCGAGTATGAGGCAGCAGATAATCTGGAGGAGGAGCTTGATATTTATAACGGTTTGGATGATGCCTTGAAAGATGAACTTGATATCTATAAAGATGGTGATGAAATATCACAGGAAGATGATGTTTCAGAAAATGCTGCTTCAGAAAAAACGTTGATGTCGGAAAAAGATGTATCGGAAGATGCGGCGAAGAATCAATCAGGGGATGCGAAGGAAACTGCTCTTACCGGTGCCCAAAAAGGAACCATAGTACATAAATTTATGGAGCTTCTTTGCTTTAAAGACTTTGACGGAATTGCTGAAAAGGAGATAATTTCAAAGATTAACAGCTTCAATGATGAACTTCTGAAAAAAGGCATCTTTAATGAAAAAGAGGCAGCAGTTATAAATCCGTTTAAGATAAAAGCTATGCTTTTATCGGAGCTTGGAAAAAGAATGATAAGAGCAGACAGACTTGGACTTCTAAAAAAAGAAAAACAGTTTTCAGCAGGTCTTACAAAAGAGATGATATTTGATATAGAAAATATCAACAGTAAAATGCCTGATGATGTAACAGAAACCAAAGTGTATATCTCGGATGATGATAAGACTGCTAAAGAAGAGGATATTATCATAGTTCAGGGTATAATAGATGCATTTTTTTATGAAGATGATAAAATAATACTTATGGATTATAAGACAGACTATGCAGATGAAGATAAGCTTATAGGAAGATATAAGGCGCAGCTTGATTACTATGCATACATACTGGAAAGAATTACCGGTTTAAAGGTAGCTGAAAAAATAATATACTCATTTCATCTTGAAAAAGAGATATGTATAGTTTAGTTTTAAAGAAGTGATACAGACTTTGATTTTATAATGTGCTTGAAAAATAACAGTAAGCTTTTATAGGAGGAAGAACATGGCAAGAACAGATTTGGAAAAAGAAGGAATAACCTTACTTGGAAATCAGAAGGTGCAATATCCGTCCGATTACTCGGCAGATATTCTTGAAACCTTTGTAAATAAGCATCAGGATAATGATTATTTTGTTAAATTTAACTGTCCGGAGTTTACATCGCTTTGTCCGATTACAGGTCAGCCGGATTTTGCAACCATATACATTTCTTACGTACCGGACGAGCTTATGGTAGAGAGCAAATCCTTAAAGCTTTATCTTTTCAGCTTTAGAAATCATGGTGATTTTCATGAGGATTGCGTAAATATAATCATGAAGGATTTGATAAAGCTTATGTCACCTAAATACATAGAGGTTTGGGGCAAGTTTACTCCAAGGGGCGGCATATCCATAGACCCATATTGTAATTACGGTAAGCCGGGTACCAAATGGGAAGGTGTGGCTTTTGACAGACTGACACATCATGATATGTATCCGGAAAAGGTGGATAACAGATGATAACCGATTTTTATGCATGTGAGAAATACATAAATGACATACCGCTTTTTTCACACGAAAAAAATGAAAGAAATAAATCCGGAAACGATAACCTTTCCTTTCTTATGGCCGAGCTTGGTGATCCTCATAAAAAAATAAAATGCATACATATAGCAGGAACAAACGGAAAAGGATCAACAGCAACCTTTATAAAATGCATTTTAAATAAATTGGGTTACAGTGTGGGAGTTTTTACCTCACCGCATCTTACGGATATAAGAGAAAGAATTGCTGTAGATAACGATATCATTTCTAAAGATGATTTTGTAAGTGCTTTTAATGCTGTAAAAGATGCGGAGCAAAGAATAGTTAAAAAAGGAAAAAGTCCTATATCATATTTTGAATTATTGTTTGCTATGGCAGCGGTTTATTATGAACAAAGAAAGCCGGATTTTGTTATATATGAGACAGGACTTGGAGGAAGACTTGATGCTACCAATCTTATAACTCCCGAGATAACGGTTATAACCTCCATAGGCCTGGATCATATGAAATACCTCGGAGATACTGTTTCCCTTATAGCGGCAGAAAAGGCAGGTATAATAAAAGATAATATACCTGTTGTCTATAACACGGGAAGTGACGTGGCTGACATGGTGATATCGAAAGTTGCCAAAAGCAGAAGTGCCAAAGAAATTAATGTCGCAAAAACAGAGTATATTATAAATGATGTAAGTGATAAAACGATTGATTTTTCAGTGCATAGTAGTTATTATAAGTATGATAATCTTGTTATAAGGTCTAAAGCACTTTATCAGATCGATAATGCGCTTACGGCTATAGCAGCCTGTAATGGGCTTTTTGGAAATGAGAAGGCATTGGATGAGCAGATAATCAGGGCTTCACTGCTTGACTTTTTCTGGCCGGGCAGGATGGAATATATCTATCCAAATGTTATAATTGACGGCGCTCATAATGAGGATGCTATAGAACGATTTGTTGAAACAGTAAACAATGTTTACAGGGATAAAGAAGTGAGAATACTTTTTGCGGTGTGTGAGGATAAGGAATATAAGCCGATGATAGAGCTTATATGTGAAAAGATAAATCCTGCAAAAATATATGTGACCGCACTTGATTCAAAAAGGACCGCAAAGGCATCGGAAATAGCCGCTTTGTTTAAGAGCATATTAGAGAAAAACAGTTATGACGGTGTTGTTTTTGAAGGAAATAATCTGAAAACAGTATTTGAAACCGCCTGCTCGGAGGTTTTGTATAAGGAAGAAAAAGTACTGTTTTGTGTGGGCTCGCTTTATCTGGCGGGAAGCATAAAAAAGATTGTTATGGAGGCAAAGGATGATTAATTTTGAAGAGGAACTTAAGAGATTTCAGCCGATACCTGAAGTAAGCCAGGCAGAGGATGCTATATACAGCAATGATTTAAAGGATATAAGTGATATAGTTTTTCAGGTGACTGAGGAAATGAAAACTGCAAATGAAAATGCAGCCGGCCGATATGCAGGCAGAGTAAGGAGATAGCTATGGCAACCAAGAGACCTGTGCTCTGTCCCAATTGCGGAGCACATATAAAGAAAAATGGATATTGTTCTTCGTGTCATATGCCGCTTCCTGTATTAAAAAAGGCATTTAATACATCGGATTATTATTACAACATCGGCTATGACAGAGCGGTTGCAAGAGATTTGTCCGGTGCAATTGATTCGCTTAACATCTCGCTTCGGTACAATAAGAAAAACATTATGTCAAGGAATCTGCTTGGACTTGTTTATTACGAGATGGGTGAAATCGTAAATGCTTTAAGCCAGTGGGTTATGAGCGTTAATTATCAGTCATCCGGTAATCTTGCATCAAAGTACCTTAAGGAATTAAGACAGGATCCGACGCTTCTTGCAAATGTAGACCAGATTGCCCAAAAGTATAATCAGGCACTCGCCTATGCAAAAAGTGAAGATTTTGATCTGGCTATAATTCAGCTTAAAAGTGTTTTATCTGCTAATCCGCATTTTGTTAAGGGATATCTTTTGCTCGCACTTTTATACATAAATTCGGATAATTATGAGAGAGCGAGAACAACCTTAAGAAGAGTACTTAAGATAGATAAAGCCAATACCCTTGCAATTCACTATCTGCATGAGATGGGTGACACCGATGAAAACATTATAGAGATGAGCAAGGAGTCCGTTGAAAATGATGGCTTACTTGAGGCTGATGAGGAAGCGATAACATTAAGTACAACCGGCGCAAAAAGCGGCAGTAAGATTAAACTCTTTTTTAATGATTTGATTGAAAGATATAAAGCAAAAGCTGTTTCAAGGGGCGAGTACGGTGAGATAAGCTTTGCTAAATATTCGGGTATATATGTTCTACTTGGTATGGTGCTTGGAATATTTCTTTTATATTTCTTTGTGGTACCTGCACAGAAAAGAAAAATAATTGATGAAAAGGATAAATTAATCAAGTCCTACAGTGAAGAGCTTGCCGATAAAAATGCGACCATTAATTCATTAACCAATGAAATCGCCAATTTAAACATTGCGCTTGATGCTGCACAAAATCCACAGAATGCAAGTGACAATCCGTTACCGGATTATTCGGAGATACAAAACGGTATGTCTGATGAGGATCTGCAAAATCTGATAAATAATGAATAGTATAAAGCTGTTTATTAAAAGACACAAAGGAAAGAAAGATATAAGCTTTCCTTTGTGTCTTTTTTTGCTTTAATTTAAAAATAAGGAGGATATTATGAAGAAATATGAATACTCGGAAGGTGCACTGATTTACTATCTTCCAAAGGAACTGGATCATTATGCCGCAGAAAAAATAAAGTCGGTCAGTGAAAAAATATTTGAGGAAAATGAAGTGAGGTTTCTTATATTTGATTTTGATAAAACCCTGTTTATGGACAGCTCCGGTATCGGACTTATCACAGGCAGGTACAGAAGGGTTCATGATAAGGGAGGAAAGGTATATATAGTAAACGTAAAGGATACCATAGACAAGATTTTAAACATGTCAGGTATCTACAGAATCATAGAAAAAAAGGAATCAAAGGAGGATATTATTAAGGAGATGGTAAGAGGAGGTTATTATGAATAATACAAACGAAATGTCAGTCAGCTTTACAAGCAATGCTCAAAATGAAGGCTTTGCCAGAATGGTTGTAGCAGCATTTATTACCGGAACCAATCCTACATTGGAGGAGGTTTCTGATGTAAAAACTGCAGTTTCCGAAGCTGTAACCAATTCAATAATTCACGGATATGGTGATGATGACGGTAAGGTTATCATCAATGCCAGTGTGACAGGAAGAAAGATATATCTTGAAATAATCGATTACGGCAAAGGAATAGAAGATATTAAAAAAGCCATGGAGCCTATGTATACAACAAGGCCGGACGAAGAAAGGTCAGGTATGGGCTTTTCATTTATGGAGGCATTTATGGATAAAATTGAGGTTGCATCTAAGCCCGGTGCAGGAACCACTGTAAAAATGTGGAAGGAGATAGGAACGGCAGGCCGTCAGTATGAATAAATAAATGAATGAATTGGAGCTATTCAGACTTGCGAAAAATGGAGATCAGGAAGCAAAGGAAAAGATAGTTTCAGATAATACAGGCCTTGTATGGAGTATAGCCAGAAGATTTTTCGGACGAGGATATGACCTTGAGGATATATATCAGATAGGCTGTATAGGCTTGCTCAAAGCCATTGACAGATTCAGTGAAGAATATGAGGTTAAGTTTTCGACCTATGCAGTGCCGCTTATTGCAGGGGAGATAAAAAGATTTTTACGAGACAACGGTATGATTAAGGTGTCTCGTATATTAAAACAAAACGGTTATAAAATCAGTCAGGCAAGAGAGTCGCTTTCCATAAAGCTCGGGCGGGATCCGAGTATGGAGGAAATCTCTGCCGCTACCGGATTAAGTGACGAAGAAATAGTGCTTGCAACAGATGCCAACAGGGAGATAGAGTCCATATATCAGCCTGTATATGAGCATGATGGAAGCGAGATGTGCCTGGTGGACAAGCTGACTGATGAAACAATGTCTCAAAAAGCAGAAGATAATCTCTACAATAAAATGCTGATAGAGCAGGCCATGAGCCGGCTCGATGATAAAGAGAAAGCTCTTATAAATCTTAGATATTTTCAGGATAAAACCCAAAATGAAACAGCTAAAGAATTAGGTATAAGTCAGGTTCAGGTGAGCCGGCTTGAAAAAAAACTTTTATTTCTTATGCGCAATAGTATTGACAACAAATCGAACTTGTAGTACAATTATCGACAAGTTGGTTTATTTTTTATAATAAAATTACAAAAAACGTATTTATAAGACGAAAAACAAAATATAAATACAATAATCGAAATTAAAATATAATAATCGAACTAATAGTATGATAAACGAACTGTATGTACGAAAATGATTGAGGGTTAAGATGGGAACACGTAAGAAGGCAGCTTTAGAGCAGTTTAACCGTGACAATATTTTGGATGCGGCTAAAGAACTGTTCGAGCAAAAGGGCGTTGAGGCAACTACCATGGATGATATTGCCAGACATGCCGATTATAGTAAGTCAACTATATATGTCTATTTTAAGAGCAAAGAAGACATATACAATTCAATAGTGGAAGATTACATGAGCATTCTTACGGGAGAGATAGAAACATGTATCAATGCGGAGACAGGTTTTGAGGATTCCTATTACAGATTGTGCCAGTGTCTGGTTAATTTTGAGGAGAAGTATCCAAAGTATTATGCAAGCCTTATGGGCGAAGAAAATATGACCAACAGTCGTAAGAAGACTAATATTATCAATCAGGATGTGGGACGTGAGTTAAGAGAATTGATAAGCAGTCTTCTTGAGAAGGGTGTTAAGCACAACATTTTAAGAAAGGATATCGAGCTTCAGCCAACCGTGCTTTATGTATGGTCGGCGATAAGCGGAATAATACAGGTAGCTGACAGGAAGAAAGATATTTTAAGAAATAAAGTGAATATGGATAAAGACGAATACTTAAAATATTCTTTTAGAACATTTTATGAATCGTTGGTAAGGAGGTAAGCATGAATTACGTTTTCTACGTAACAGATGAAATGGATGCTATACCTTTTTCCGGACGACTTCGTAAGATGGATGCGGGAAGGGAAGTAGCAGAACATATAAGAACCGATATGAAGCGGTGTACTGTTTTAAAGTATACCGAATATACAGGTGAAAGATTGGAGGCTGAAAGTGTAGGTATTGTATTCCCTGCACACAGCTGGGGTATATCGCTTGCCATATATTCATTTATGCAGAACATAAGGGTCGGTAAGGATACCTATCTGTATGCGGTCTGCGTAGGTGAGCATCTGGATTATGAGTCTACGAGTCACTTTAAGATTATTGAGCAGTTTAGACGTATTATAGATAAAAAAGGATTAAATAAAAAATCAGATATATTTGTCAGATGCAAGGGAATCAAGAGAGAGATTTCCAAGGATTATGAGGATGGCTTTGATATGGATTCCGGACTTTTGGCTTCGGAAAAGATTGAGCATATATTGGACGGACTTTTATATCACAGCTTTGATGAACTGAAAAATAAACCTCGTATTGAAAAGCAGTATAATGAATTTGGTTTGAATTATGGGTATTCATTTGAAAAAACCGGAAAGACAAGGGCGAAGCTTAATAATATCTATCTGGATGATTCGATGTTTGCCGGTGTAAGGTTCAGTAAGGTTATATAAGACTATTACATTTTTTGTTAACCTCCTATAAAGGGCCACTCTGTAATATTTTATGTGCAGGGTGGCTTTCCTTTTTGTGTTAAAAAAGATGATGACAGATGCATTTTTATATAGTGTATAGGCGATAATATTAATGTTAAAAATAGTGAGTAAATCAATATTTTAAAATCTTATTAAAAAAACAACAAAAACTTGTATTTAAAGGTTATGTTTGGTATAATATTACAGCGAATGTTTTCATGAAAGAATTACTATATTTATATATATTTAGGAGGCAGTAATGGGTTATTCAAAAGCGGAAACAATGAAAAAGCAAAAAAAGCTTGTTTCCAAGGCACAAAGATATAAGCGCAAGATATTGGTTAATATGCTTAAAATAGTATTGCTTGCGTTTCTTGCAATTGTTATAGCAGGTGCGGGAGCGGTGTTTGGTATGATGAAGGGTATTTTGGATAATGCTCCTGATATCAATCAGATCAGTATCATGCCAAAGGGCTTTAAAACCTTTATCTATGATGCAGACGGTAATCCTGAAACAGAGATTTCAACTATCGGTTCAGACCGTGTATATGTATATTATGAGGATATTCCTCAGGACTTTATCAATGCTTTTGTTGCTATTGAGGATGAACGTTACTGGACTCATAACGGTATTGATGTGAGAGGTATTGCCAGAGCTTTTGTTGAGGGTGCAAAGTCAGGTAATTTTGACCAGGGTGCATCAACCATTACTCAGCAGCTTATAAAAAACGAGGTATTTAATGTAGGTCTTGGCGAGACTACATTTATGGACAAGCTTGAAAGAAAGATACAGGAGCAGTATCTTGCTATGGAGCTTGAAAAGAAGTATTCGAAGGAACAGATTATTGAATGTTATCTTAACACTATTTATCTTGGACGTGGTGTAAATGGTATTCAGGCTGCTTCAACCAAGTATTTTAATAAGGATATAGATGAGCTTACCATCTCGGAAATGGCAACTATAGCAGGTATCACACAGAACCCTACAAAGTATGATCCTACCAGATTTCCTGAGGAAAGTGCAAAAAGAAGAGAAAGAGTTCTCAATAAGATGCTTGAACTTAAGTATATAACCAAGGCTCAATACGATGAGGCTATGGCTGACGATGTATTTGGCAGAATAGCAGAGGTTCAGGAGATAAAAGAGGCTGAGGGGGATGTTTATTCTTATTATACAGATAAAATACTTGTAGATCTTAAAAATGATTTCATGGAGCTTTACGGATGTACAGAGCAGGAGGCTTCACAGCTTATATTTACCGGCGGTTATTCGGTTTACTCTGTGCAGGATAAAGCTATTCAGGAAATATGTGATAATGTAATAAATGATACAAGCTACTATGGTAACGGTACCAGAGTAGGTCTTGATTATAACCTGACGATTCTTGATGCTGACGGAGAGACGGCTCATAACTATTCAATTGGGCATCTGCTAAAGTATTACAGGGAAAAGACGGGCGATTCAAAATTTAATAATATATTTAATGATGAAGCATCCGCAAGGGCGGCCGCAGATGAATTTAAAGAAGCTATGCTTATTCGAACCGGAGGTACGTATAGTGGCGAGAGTTTTACGGTTTCTCCACAGCCTCAGTTTTCATTTACGATTATGGATCAGCATACGGGATATGTTAAGGCTATAGTCGGAGGACGAGGAGAAAAAACAACCAACCGAAGTCTGGATAGAGCGACAGATTCTCCAAGACAGCCGGGTTCAACATTTAAGATACTTGCAGCATATCTTCCTTTGATAGATGCATGTGGAGGCGGACTTGCGATGCCGTTTACGGATGAACCGCTCAAATATGCCAATGGTGTAATGGTTCATAACTGGTGGGGTAATTCCTACAGAGGTCCTGTTACAGTCAGAAAGGCTATTCAGGATTCCATGAACGTTATAGCGGTTAAAGCTATAACGGTTGCGACTCCGGAGCTTGCCTACCAGTATCTTTGTGATGTCGGACTTACAACAATAGTTGATTATGATGTTGACGCTGATGGAAATATTATATCTGATATAAACCAGGCAACAGCGCTCGGAGGTCTTACTAAGGGCGTTACAACCTATGAGATGACAGCTGCATATGGTTCTATTGCCAACAACGGAATGTATGTAAAGCCTGTTGTTTATTCAAAGGTTATTGACCACGAGGGCAATGTGGTAATTGATAATACTACTCCGACAACCAGAAGAGTTATGAAGGAAACTACCTCATGGCAGCTTATAGAGGCAATGAAATCAGTATTAAACGGAGGAACAGGTGGATCTGCAAGGATGACAACCGGTATCAAGTGTGCAGGTAAGACAGGTACTACTTCTAACACTTACGACCTTTGGTTCTGTGGAATGACACCTTACTATACAGCTTCCATATGGATGGGCTTTGATTCAAATATCAATATGGGTGGATATAACCAAAGTCTTCACTGTAGGATGTGGAGAGATATAATGGATCAGATAGCGACCATGGAAGGTCAGGATCCGTCAGTTGATTTTGAAAGACCGGATGGAATTACAACCGTAACCTTATGTCAGATTACGGGTAAGCTTCCGGGAGAAGGATGTCCGACCTTTACAGATTATTATGCAGCAGCAGATGTTCCGGGACAAAGATGTCCGGGGCATGCGACCTATACCTTCTGTCGTGAGTCAAAGTGTATAGCAACTTCACAGTGTCCGGATACGGTAACATTTACAGTTGAGATAGATGAGGAAACCGGTCAGACAAAGCTTATAAGTACTACCGGTGGTGAGAGTGCTGATGGATATGAAATAACAGAAGAAATATGTCCTCTTCACCCTGAACTTCCTGAGGAAGTTACAATTAATTCGGCAGCCGGTGAGGGTGGAACAATTTCTGCATCTGTAACTTGTGCAAGGGGTTCTTCGGTTACCTTCTATATTACACCAAACGAAGGTTATTCAATTTTGGATGTAACTGTAAACGGACAGAGTGTTGGTAAAGTTTCAAGCTACACCTTTGAGGATGTTCAGGAGGATGCAAACATAAGTGCCGCCTTTATTAGTAACGGAGGAAGTGCACCGCCTACAACTCAACAGCCTGTAACAACAGAGGCGCCTCCTACAACTCAGGCACCGACGGAAGCACCGACAGAAGCACCGACAGAAGCACCAACAGAAGCACAGATATCCGAATAATAATGTAAAAGAAAATAGAAAAGAATTTGTAAATACACCAAAAAAGATAGTGTCAAGTGACGTATGAAAAAACGAGACAAATAAAAAAGGCACTTTTGAACCTTGAAAATTGTAGATGTTTTATGTTGTGATTGACTTACGC
>CACWQH010000026.1 GCA_902762955.1 uncultured Lachnospiraceae bacterium | reverse complement strand
GCGTAAGTCAATCACAACATAAAACATCTACAATTTTCAAGGTTCAAAAGTGCCTTTTTTATTTGTCTCGTTTTTTCATACGTCACTTGACACTATCTGTAAGTCATACTTTTGTCATGCGTATGCCTAAAAGGAACACGTAAATGCCGACTACGTCGGCGCTCGGTTTTCGCTTATACTCGTTATTATATCACATCTCATTTAATTCACATACCATAATAAATTCTTCTTCATTTTCATCTACTGTTTTAAATCCAAGCTTCTCATACATTCTCACTGCATAATTAGCTTTCTGAACGGCAAGAGACGCTTTCTTATATCCTTCTTTCTTTAAATGCCTGAACATCCTGTCCATCAACGCTGTTCCTATCCCCATCCCGCGATATTCCTTATATAGTGATATTGCAAATGATGGTGTGTCATCATCTATGTGCCCATAATCATTCATTATCCTAACCCAGACGGCACCTATTATTTTCTCATCTATACAGGCAACAAATCCATAATCCGCCTTTCCTTTTCCAAAGTCTTCATAGTAAAGCTTTAGTTCGGGATTATAGATAATATCTTTTGGCGGCGGTGTAACCCCATCCGGTATAAAAATTGCTTCATACAAAAAATCTTTTAATACTGAATAGTCTTCTTGGTTTAAGCTGCGAATGCTTACACTTTCCAATTGAAGTTTGTTTATACTATCATTATATGGTTTCATTATTATCCCTCAAATTATTTTCAATTAATCGATTAACTTTTTATTGTTAGTCTCCGTATTGCAGTTCCGTAAAATATAACTTGAATAATTCTTCATATATTTTTATTCAATAATATCCCATTGGTTTCTTTGATGCAAGAGGCACTTAACAGTGCCTCATTAAACAAATAATATGTCACTCGTTCTCGCAGCTTAATCACTCATTCTCGCAGCTTAATCGTTTATATTGACAACAAACCACTTATATATCATGCATTTTTCACACTATTCTGAAGAAACTATTCCAAAAAATTATTCATATCCCAGATTATCTTTCATCTTTGCCACCATTTTTCTTATTTCTCTTATATTCAACGGATATTTTCCTGTTTCAAAAGTCCATATTACAGAATCATTCTGATATAGTCCATTTGATTCATAATTTCTTATTTTAAAAAAAGCATTATTCCTGTAGTCCATATCGTCCATCATTCCAAAGTGTTCCCAATATACTTCTTTTCTTTCCTTTATATTAAGCAATGTAAAATCCGGATGAACTGTTTCTACCTTAAGTTTTAATGGTTTCTCGTATAAAAACGGAATATTATTTTCATCCAATATATCGGAAATCATAACCTCCGATTTTGACCTTACCCTCAATCCTCGCCTTGTGTAGAATTCCGGATAATCATCTTTAAATGATACTCCTTCATACTTCTGACTCAACCATTCAACAATATATTTATCATCAGAGAGAAACGGCATTCTAACTAATTCTCTCTTTCCCGAAGACAACTTATCTAAAGCAAGGTCAAAAGGATTTCCATTAGTTATCTCTTTATATTTGTTAAGGTTTTCTAATGTGTTTTGTAAGATTACTAATAGTTTTTCATCATACTCTATTTGAGCAAGTATAGTAGCTATTTTTCTATCCTTTTTTCTTATGTATTCACCATTTGAGTTATCCCCATCTTTTCTGATAAAATAATGATATATGTTACCATTCTTTACCGCTCGCAGCCTTGCTTTTTCCGGAACCGTTTCCTTTAATTTCTCCAATTCATTCAAAACTGCCTGCCTTTTTTCTTCAAAGAACTGTATCTGGTTAATTACATCTTCATATTGTATCATTTTGCCCCTCCTATAATCTTTTATGGTAACAAATCTTACTTTTTCGCAGCTTTTGTTACCGGCTTATCTTCTTTTGATACTTTGTTTTTTCTTAAACCGGTAACAAATCTTGCTTTTTCGCAGCTTTTGTTACCGGCTTATCTTCTTTTGATACTTTGTTTTTTCTTAAACCGGTAACAAATCTTGCTTTTTTACTGGTTTTGTTACCGGCTTATCTTCTTTTGATACTTTGTTTTTTCTTAAACCGGTAACAAATCTTGCTTTTTTGCAGCTTTTGTTACCGGCTTATCTTCTTTTGATACTTTGTTTTTTCTTAAACCGGTAACAAATCTTGCTTTTTTACTGGTTTTGTTACCAAGTTGACTTCTCTTATCGAAAATCATTGAATTGTATCCTTGTAATATGTCTCTACTCTCACTTCCCCCTGTCCCCTGTAACATTCATATCATACCTACTCCACAACCACTCCCCCTTCTTTATCAGTTCGCTGAATTTCAACCCCTAACTTATCCAAAATCTCCAACACTTCCTCGTGCGGATGCCCATAGGAATTGTTTTCTCCGCAAGATATAACTGCTTCCTCAAAGTCAATCATGTTATAAAAATCCCAATTAATCGAATTCCTTGAACCATGATGAGGAACCTTGAGGATATCATAATGATCAAGAAGATAATCCTGCTCGTTCAAGAGCATATAGCTAAGTGCATCATCCCCCATGTCACCGGTGAACAAAACAGAACAGTCATCGGATATGTAACTAAGGCAAAGCGACGCATCATTGATATCATCCGTTTCATATGCTCTGTCAGGATGAGCACACACAAGTTCAAAAGAATCATCAGTCACATAATCCCCTGTCTCCATAAACATAACGTTAATTTCATTCTTCACCGCCAAAGTCAACAGTTTCGCAAATGCATCCTCGTCCTCCATCGCATAAGAAAACACAAGATTATCAATCCTGATACCTGATCTTTCACCCAGCTCTAAAATGTAAAGAAGGCCGCTTATATGATCCTTGTCTGTATGCGATATAAACCAATAATCAATGTGTGCCATACCGTAATATTTAATAACCGGAAGCATAACATATCTGCCAAGCTCATCCTCCGAAGTCGAGCCGCCGTCAATAACCATATTTACACCAGACTCGGAACGAAGTAAAATTCCGTCGCCCTGACCTACATCAATAAATGCCACAAGCTCGCCCTGTGAAAGCATATATGTATAACATAAACTTCCGCCAAAGAAAAGAAAAACAACCAACACATACACTCCACACAAAAGCCTCCACTTTTTAAACGAAAACCACATATGAAATTTCTTGTAAATCTGCGCCCGTACATCCTCCATCAGCCGCTTGTTCAAAAGTGCAAGCAGCAAAACCAGCATCACATAATATATAACTATCTGATAAATGTAAATCCTGCCGATATTAACCCTGCCAAACGGAAGTCTGTAAAATGCACTGCATAAGACATCATAAAGCTTAAGAATCCACTCGCCCGGTTTAATAAAAAATGAAGCTGTGCCAATAGAAAAATAAGCTGTTATAACACCAAAAATTCCTGCCACAAAAACCACTGTCATAAGTGGGATAACCAATAGGTTTAAAATCACGCTGTAAGGAGTCACCTCATGATAAATGTATATAACCACCGGAAACATAACCAGATTAACCGAAAAGGACATAATAACCGAAGCAAAGAACCTCTTTTTCCATGTATTAATATAATAAAAATAATTTAAATGCTTAAGGATATACCGTCCCACACAAACACCTGCAATTGCTGTTACACTCAAAATTACTGAGCTGTCAAAAAGCTTAAATGGATTGTATAAAAGAATAATCAAAGCTGCTGCCGAAAGTGCCACCGGCATATCATAGGTCTCGCCTGTATATATTGCTATAAGAGAAAGCATAATCATGCAAAGCGCCCTAAGTGTCGACATACTAAAGCCTGTCATCAAAGCATAGGAAAATAGAAGCAAAAAGCCAAGACCTCCTGCCACATATCTGTTTACTCTGAATTTTCTTAAAAACTTATAAATCAGTCCAAATATCAAGGAAATATGCAAACCGGATATAGCAAGAATATGTGCTATACCATTATTCTGATAATCAAGCCTTGTCAATTCATCCACTGCTTTTCTGTCCCCTAGCAAGATTCCGCTATAAATTCCGGCAGTTTTTTCATCTGTAATTTTATACAATTTATCCTTTGATAAACTCTTAACATTAAACAAAAAATCCAAATACCTGTACTTAAATGAATCACTTTCAGAAACCAAATCTATGCTGCTCTTATCCAATCTAAAAAAAACATTTTTTGCCTTGTAATACTTTTTAAAATCAAAGCAGCCTGGATTGGAATTATGCGAAAAGCTTTTTATTTTACCTTTTACCTTAACAATGTCTCCATACTTATATCCTTCATATTCATCTATTTTTACATGCCAAACATAATCGTCGTTTTCGGCATATCCGCTGCTTTTTTTATACCCTATATTATCATCCGTTGCGGTATCCGTATAATTCATGTCAGAATATCCTTCTTTTCCAAAAATCACGACATTAAATCCATAGTCAAGATGAATATACAAATCATACTTATCACCATTTTCGGATATCTTATAAATCACTCCATAGCAATCAACAACCATCCCATCAAAATCTGAGATATCTAAATTTTTCTTCTCATCATAATCTGAATTATATACTCCACTTTTCTCATCATAATCTGAAATATCTTCTCCACTTTTCTCATCATAATCTGAAACATCTTCACCACTTTTCTCAACATAATCCGAAACATCTGCGTCTCTGTTCTCCTCATAACCCGAAACATCTACCTCTCTCTTTTCACCATAATCCTCTTTCACTTCAGATAATATTTGAACAATCTCCTTCTCCCCATCCCTCAATTGCACATTCAAAAAACCTGCCTGGCAACACAAAAAAAGTATCAAAGCAAGGCGCAAATTAAAGTCCTTAAACTTTGATACCATAAAAAGTGCAAGACAAATAAGCATAACAAAAATTATGCTTACCATCATAATACTACCGGCGTATATGCTTATCACCTCTCCAAGTGCAAACAAAGCCACGGCCCATAGTAGCGGTCTTTTCAATTTTATCTCCTTTTTTGAATAAATGTAGAAGTATCTATATCAATCCTTCTCAGCCTACTTATAAGCTTCAGAATCCTCATCATAATAGTATATTGAATCCCTTGAAAGCTCCTCCTCAGAGATAACCTCATCCTCTTCAGAATAAAGTATGATTTTGATATTTGAAATATCAACAAGCTGATACAGGGTTCTGATCAGACCTGCCTTTGCCAACAGGACATAATCATTATCGTATTCACCAATCATCTTAAATTCAAGAGTTACCACATTATCCGAATCAATCATATACGTTGTAAATGAAAGTCTGTCCTCATAATAAGGTGCCATAGCAGACATAAGCTCTTCAATCGATGCCGAGGTTGAATCCGGCTGCTTAAGCTGATATCTTTCATCCTCAACCACCACCTTATATCCGTCCGGATGATAGATGTATATCATAGTTGTCTCCGGAATACCGCTTTCTGTAGTTGCAGTTGTCTTTTCAACCTGAGCCTCACCACAGCCGGTAAGAAAAACAGACATGCACGCAACAACAAAACACAAAGCGAATGCCATAAAACAAGTATTAACTTTTATCATCCTTTTATTCTTCATGTTCATCTATCCCCTTTTAAGCGGAATTTTAATCGTAAATGTAGTACCCTCGCCGGACTCACTGTAAAGCTTTATAGTTCCGTTATGCATACTGATAACATTTTTGGTTATCGCAAGACCAAGTCCCGTTCCACCGGTATCACGGCTTCTTGCTTTGTCAACTCTGTAAAACCTCTCAAATACCATCGATTTACAATCATCCGGAATACCCACTCCCGAATCGGCTACCTTAACATGAAAATACTTGTGGTCTGCATTTAATGTTACCTTAACCCAGCCATTATCAATATTATACTTAACTGCATTTTCAATGATATTTGAAAGCGCCAGACTAAGCTTAACCTCATCGACCTCTGCAACTACATCCCTGTAGCTCTCATAGGTTATCTCGATATTTCTCTGATTGGCGATAGGGCTGACTCTTTTTAAAATGATTTCCAAAAGATTGTTGATGCTAATCTCCTCGATATTCATCTCAGCAGATTTTTTATCCATCTTAACAAGAGTCAAAAGATCAGTTATAATCTTACTCTCTCTGTCAATCTCATCCACGATATCACTCATAAATTCCTTGTACATATTAAGATCCGCATCCTCATTTTGAACAAGAGAATCCGCAAGAACCTTCATGGAGGTTATAGGTGTCTTTAACTCATGCGACACATTTGAAACAAATTCCTGTCTGCTGGAATCAATGTCCGCAAGCTTTTCTATGGTTTCGTTGTAATTGCCTATCAGATTTCTGAACTCCGTAAAACCCTTTTCCTTTATCGGCTCATCCAGGTGTCCGTTCTGTGCAATATCCATCTGATTATTGATGTATCTCAAATCCCTTACACTAAACGAACTTATGTAATAAGAAATGATAACAACCAGAACCAGCATAATCGCAAATACCACAATGAGCTTAGAAGATACCGCATAATTAATGGAATTAATTTTATCCTTTGAAATGTGAAGCAGAATCAAGCCGATATTTTCTCCGTCACTTCCATTTATCTTTTTTATATAACGGATGTAAGTATCATTTTCGTAGATATAACTGCTGTCACTTCCGTGCATCGCCTCAATGAGTTCTTCGCTTATTATATACTTATCATTTTGAGAATCCGAAGAATCTTTAATAATTCTATAGTCAGCATCAACCAAAATAACTCTCCCGCCATACACTGACGAAAGAAGCTCAATATCTGAAGTAAGCGAATCAAAATCAATATCCCAATGCGATGAATCAATATCATAATCCGATGAAGCAGTATCCGAATTTGATGAAGCAATATCCATATTTGATGAAGCAATATCAGAATCCGAAGTATCCACGGACATATTTTCAATCATGTGCTTTGCAATTATTTCAGTATCCTTATCAGCATCTTCAAGGATATCATTTTTATACTGATTGTAATAAATCTTTTCAGAAACAAGTGCATAAATACCTATAGCGGCAGCGCACATAACTATAATAACCACTGCCACAAAAAGCTTAAGACTTATACCATCTTTTTTTTCAGAAAAAACCTTCACTTTTCTATCTCCGTTTCAGTATCATATCTTTCATAATATCACACATATTTTTTCACAGCAAGCAGCAGTTATTTTTATCTTGTTATCCCCTGGTAAAATTGATAAAATATATCTTAAGGAGGAACAGCCATGTCATATATAAATGCCCTGCCAAAAATTGATTTACATTGTCATCTTGACGGTTCCCTGAGCCGTGAATTTATAGAAAAATGTCTGAACAAATCTGTTGATCCAAATGAGCTTACTGCCCCTTACGACTGCCAAAGTCTCGCAGAATATCTGACCAAATTCGATCTGCCGGTGTCCGCACTTCAAACTAAGGGCAACCTGAAAAATGCAGTCATAGATGTTATCCGTCAGGCAAAATCGGAAAATATAACTTATCTTGAAATAAGATTCGCCCCTACACTTAGTATCAATAACGAACTAAGCTATAATGATATATATGAGGCGGTAATTGAAGGCACAAAAGAGGGTTTTAAAGCCTACGGGGTCTATTCAAATATTATAATATGCGCCATGCGACATCACAGTGAAGCAGATAATCTTAATATGTTAAGAGCCGGTCGCGAATATCTGGGAGACGGCATATGTGCCCTCGATCTTGCAGGAGATGAGGCCGGTTTTCCAAATGAAAATTTTGCTTATCTATTTGAAGAAGCAGTCCGCCTTGATATGCCATTTACAATACATTCCGGTGAATGTGGCAGAAGCAAAAATATAAAAATAGCTGTCGAAGCCGGTGCCAGACGTATAGGTCACGGCATATGTCTTACAGAGGATAATGACCTGATGAAGCTTTGCAAGGAAAAATCTATAGGCTTTGAGCTATGTCCAACCTCAAACTATCAAACCAAGGCTGTAAAACCGGGTATGAACTATCCTTTAAGAACATTTATCGACTACGGTATCAAAGCTACGGTAAATACCGATAATCGTACCGTAAGCAATACAACCATGAGTCGTGAATACGAATTGGTAACCGACCAATTAAATATAGCGAAAGAAGAACTGATACTGATTTATGAAAACAGTATCGAGCTTTCCTTCGCTAATGATGACATTAAAAATAAACTTTATAAAACGGTTTCGGATTATGCAAAATAATATCCGACTCCCCATTTAGTATGTACATATTTAGGTGTAGCAGGAGTGGTTTCTATCTTCTCACGAAGTCTTCTTACATGAACATCAACGGTTCTTGCATCTCCCGGATAAGAAGTGCCCCAGATGAGATCAAGAAGCTGATCTCTTGAATACACCTTATTGGGATTAGAAACCAAAAGATAAATCAAATCAAATTCCTTGGCTGTAAGATTAACTTCTTCACCGTCTATGTATATACGGCGGCTGTCCAAATCAATTTTTAAGCCCTTTACCTCAATAGTCTTGGAATTATCCGCCCCTGCAACAGTCTTACTGTTACGTCTTAAAATAGCTTTAATTCTTGCCTTAACCTCAAGTATATTAAACGGCTTGGTTATGTAATCATCCGCACCATACTCAAGACCGAGTATCTTATCCATATCCTCACCTTTGGCAGTAAGCATAATAATCGGAACATCTGAAAACTCTCTTATCATCTGACAGACCTCAAGTCCTGTATGTACCGGAAGCATTATATCGAGAAGAATTATATCATATGTATTCTCCTTAGCCTTAGTAAGAGCCTCTCCTCCGTCATAGGCCACATCAACCTCCATATCGTCCTGCTCAAGACTGTACTTAATCCCTTTTACAATTGACTTTTCATCATCTACAACCAATACTTTTTTCATTTTCCTCAAACCTCAATCAACCGTTATAAAATCCTTAATGTTATTATAAACTCCGTCCTTGATGCCTGTTATGTTTTTTAACTCCTCAATGCTCTTAAAACCGCCATGTTCATCCCTGTAGGAAATAATCGCACCAGCCTTCGCCTCACCTATGCCCGAAAGGGTCATAAGCTCCTCTTTATTGGCACGATTTATATTAAGCTTTCCGGATGCATCATAGGAACTCTGCTTCAAATCATCCGTTGCCCCTTTTGCCTCACTATCCGATTCATTGTAAGCTTCATTATCAAAAGCTTCATCATCAAAAGCTTCATTATCATCCGACTGTTTTTCAAGTAAGTCTACCTCATCTTCAAACGGAAAATAAATCTGCTCACCATCTTTTATATGCTGCGCAAGATTAATATATTCCAGAGAAGCTCCATCGACAAAACCTCCTGCCGCATCAAGTGCATCCTTTTTTAGCGAATCTGAATCAAGATAATAAACTCCGGGATTAACAACCGCACCACACACATGAACAGCATATAGACCGCCTGTATTATCATCTTCCGAGTTATCCGTGCTGTCATCATCATTTAACATAGCATCATCCAATGATTCTTCAGATTCTTTATCCCCGTCAAAATCATCTGCAACCACCTCTTTGGATTCAGAAAAATCAGATTCGTCCTCTCCGTTTGAAACAGCTTCTTCATCTGTGACAGCTGACGCTTTTACAAACTCTCCCTGCTTGCCGCATGCCGCTAAAAAACATAATATAAAATTTATATAAAAAATAAATAAAATACGCTTCATGAAAAATCCCCCTTTTTATGCAGGTGTGTACATAAAAAGGCAAAATATTCCATATTGCATATACAAAACACTTAACATATTTTACAAAAAAATAACAAAATTTACAACACTTTTAATAAAAAAGCTGTTATTTCTTCCACTGAAAAAGGAAAAATCCTGCTATGGCAATTATTATTCCTATAAGCTTTGTCATTTGAAACTGGCTTTTTTCAACTCCGAACCAACCCAGCAGTTCTATAAAATATGCCACCAGAAGCTGCGCAATCACAATTAAAAGAACCGCCTTGGCAGGACCAAGAGAAGCCATACTCTTTATGACCGTCCAGGTTATAAAGGCACCTATAACTCCTCCAAGCAGCATATACTTATCATCTATTTTTGTCAGCGACATTATACCTGCCTGATTTCTCTCAAATATTAGCCAAATTATAAAAGCAGCCAAAAAGCCTGAAAATGCCACCCATGCAGAGGCAAGCCAGGTTGAGGTCTGCTTTGTTACTCCTGTATTAAAGACACCCTGTATACTCATAAGAGCACCGGAAATAAGTGCTATTATATATCCCCACATAAAATATTCCTCCATGTAAATAAATTAATAAGAAAAACTATCGTCTTAAAAAATATTATCTACATAAAGAAACATTTTATTCTTAAACTATCTTATTCAAAATAACCTTGTTCAAAAATATCGGAATTAATCCAAGAAAAATTATTCCGTTTCAATCGAAATCGTATCATACACATCCATATAAACCGAATCAGGATAAGTAAAGTCAGCATCTATCTCCTTCTTCCACTTATCTATCGTGCCGGCAAGCTGCTCGTCTATGGCATCTGCCGTCATCTGTTCCTTCTTGGCTGCTGTTGCATCTATATCGGTAAGCGCTACCATCAAAAATACATGATATCCGTACTCGCTTTCAACCACCGTACTGTAGTCTCCGTTTTTCATATTGTACAAAAGATTGTATATATCCTCGCCATAGGTCTCAAGGATTTCCTCCGGAGTCAGTGTCTTTTCACCGGCATGCTCAAGCTTATAATACTCTGAAAGCTTTTCCATACTTTCAGAATCCACGCCGCCATCTACAGCGGTTGTTGCAATGGTGCTGCATGCCGACAAAGCCTGTTCATACTGCTGCCTTTTTTTCTCACTGTCAAAAGGCACTATAACACCCTTATCATCTATGGAATAGCATTCAAAATACATATCAAAAAAGGTAGTTTCCCTGGCCTGCTCATCGGATATTTCAATAGGAGAATTTTCCAGTATTTTATCCTCAACCTTTTTGGCAATGGTATTTTCGGTCATAACCTGAGTAACCTTTTCCAAGGTCATATCCATTGAAGCCTTGTCATTTTCTGTAAGCCCGTCGAAGAATTTTTTTGCAGCCGTATCTATATCAGCCAATTCCTTTTCAGTAAGTGATATACCATAATCATCTGCATGCTCGCAAAGGGTTTTAACCTTAACTATCTCGGTCACAACCGCCTCTCTGGTAAGGTCCGCCATAGAGATTTCATCACCTGCATCTGCCGGCAGAGAAAGCTCCCACACATCCTGTCCATACTGGCTTTCATATCTTTCCTTGATAGTATTTACATATATATATACTTCAGCCTTTGTAACTATATTGTTGCCATACTGAAAAACCACGGTCCCGTCCTTGACAGAGCCACCCTTGTCATCATCTTTTCCACATCCTGTAACCAGCAATGCAAAGAGAATAAATGTCAATAAAACAATTGAAGTTTTCTTTTTCACAACCATCTTTATCCTTCCTCCAATCATTCTTCAAACAAAACATTAAGATCCATAACCGTTGCCATAGCCGTCTCAAGCAGCTCATCCGGTATAAGCCTGGATGCCGGAAGTCTGAAGCCTGCATTTTTATCGGGAACAAATTTAAGTCTTCCTCTGTATTTTTTCAAAAGTCCGTTCATCTTATCAGGATTGACCGGTGCATCCGGCCACATCACAAAATAAAGAGTATCAGTCACATATTTTATGTCCATGACATACACACTATGTGCAAGTGCTTTTAGATATGCTATATCAAAGAGCCTCAGTACACATTTAGGCACCTCACCGAATCTGTCATGAATCTCTTCTATTATATCATCATTTTCCTCTCTTGTGGTACATTTTGATATACGTTTATATAAATCAAGCTTAATATACTCGCTCTTTACATAAGTATCCGGTATATATGCCTCTACAGGAAGCTCGATTGTGGTCTCAAAATCCGCCTCCTCTTTTTCACCGGAAAGCCTCTTAATCGCATCATTTAACATCTTGCAGTAAAGGTCATATCCGACAGCTTCTATATTTCCGGACTGCTCCTGTCCCAACAGATTTCCCGCACCTCTTATCTCAAGATCCTTCATGGATATCTTGTAGCCGGAGCCAAGATCCGTAAACTCTCTTATTGCCTTAAGTCTCTTCTCCGCAACCTCTTTTATCATCTTGTCGCGCTTGTAGAGTAAAAATGCATAGGCACTCCTGTTGGTTCTTCCCACACGACCTCTTAACTGATACAGCTGAGCAAGTCCAAACTTGTCTGCATCATGGATAATAATCGTGTTGACATTTGGGATATCAAGACCTGTTTCAATGATGGTTGTAGACACTAAAACATCTATCTCCTTCTTGACGAATCTCCTCATGATATCCTCAAGCTCGCGCTCGTTCATTTTTCCATGTGCAAATTCAATGGTTGCATCCGGTACAACCGCTCGCAGAGACGCGGTTATATCCTCTATTGTATTTACTCTGTTATAAACATAATAAACCTGTCCGTTACGGGCAAGCTCTCTGTTGATTGCTTCCTTTACAAACTCTATATCATACTCCATGATATATGTCTGGATAGGCATTCTGTCAATAGGCGCCTCCTCCAAAAGACTTATATCCCTAAGTCCAACCATACTCATATGCAGAGTACGCGGAATCGGTGTGGCAGTAAGCGTAAGCACATCTACATTTACCTTAAGCTGCTTAATCTGTTCCTTATGCTTTACACCAAATCTTTGCTCCTCATCGATTATGAGCAAACCAAGATTTTTGAACTCCACATCCTTTGACAAAAGTCTGTGAGTTCCTATAACGATATCCGCAGTTCCGTTTTTTATATCTGCAAGATTTTGCTTTATCTCCTTTGGAGTACAGAATCTTGAAAGCATACGGATATTAATCGGGAAGTTTTTCATCCTCTGGGCAAATGTATCGAAGTGCTGTTCTGCAAGTATGGTTGTCGGCACAAGATACGCAACCTGCTTGTTGTCCTGAACTGCTTTAAAGGCTGCTCTTATAGCAATCTCCGTCTTACCGAAGCCTACATCACCACAGATAAGACGATCCATAATCTTGTCGCTTTCCATATCCTTCTTTGTTTCCTCTATAGCCTTTTGCTGGTCATAGGTTTCCTCATACGGAAAAAGCTCTTCAAACTCATTTTGCCATACCGTATCCGGTGAATACGCAAAGCCGTGTATCGTCTGTCTTTTTGCATAAAGCTCCACCAGTTCCTTAGCGATATCTGAAATGTGTCCCTTGACACGCTGTCTTACCTTTTCCCAATCTGCTCCGCCAAGTCGATTAAGCTTTGGCTTAGCTCCGTCCTTACCGGAAAACTTACCTATCATGGAAAGCTGGTCTACAGGTATAAAAAGCTTACTTCCCTTATCATATTCTATGCTGATATAATCCTCAAGGATGCCATCGGTTTCAACCTGTTCTATACCACGATAAATACCTATACCATGATTTTGATGAACAACATAATCACCTACATTTACATCAGAAAAGCTTCCAATTTTATCGCCCTGATACTTGACCGATTTTTTCTTTTTCTTAATTTCTCTCGCTGTAAATATATCGGATTCACTTATTACAACAAGCTTTGCACTGCTTATCTCAAAGCCTGTTTCAAGGCGTCCGGCTGCGGTCATAATCTCGCCGTTTTTTATATTCCGGTCACCCTTCTCAAGATAATACGCAGGTATATCATTATCATTTAAATCAGAAGCGATTCTCTTTGCTCTGGTTCCGGAAGGTGAAAGAATAATTATCTTGTATTTTTTCTTCTTCCATTTGTTGATATCAGACATAAGGCCTTCAAAGCTGTTATTGTAGCTTATCAGACTGGTTGTTCTTATATTGACTGCCTTCTTCTCCTTCCATACTCTTTCCGGAAGATAATTTTCGGAGATCATAACTATTTTTTTATCACTGAGTCTTGCTACTATTTTCTTTCCTTCATATAAAACATCTGCCTGCTTTGGAAGTATATAGCCGCCTTCAAGTCTGCCCATCATAGACTGTGCAAACTCCGTTGTATATACATCCGCCTGATGATAAACCTTCTCCGGCTCATCTATATAAATTTCAGTATCCTCCGGAAAATAATCCAGAAATGAAACGGTATCGTCAAAGAAATACTCAACCATACTGTCAAGTCCCATGGTAGAGTTAAATTCCTTAAGTTCCTCCTTGACCGTATCAACCATCTTGTTAAGTCTTGCATAGGCCTCAGTCTTAAAGCTCTTTTTCAACATGGAGCTTTGTGTCTTATGCTCTTTTTCAATAGCCGAAATACCCTTGGCGATACGATCCTCGGTAAGAACCATTTCACAGGAAGGGTATATCTTTAATTCATCTATCTCTTCTATGGAACGCTGGCTTTCCACATCAAAGCTTCTTATGGAATATATCTCATCTCCCCAGAGCTCAACACGATAAGGGCACTCTTCCGTAAGTGGGAATATATCAATTATTCCTCCACGTACCGAAAACTGCCCGCGTTCTTCTACCATAAATGTTTTTTCATATCCAAGGGATGTAAGCTTACCGGAAAATTTTATGGTATCAATGCTCTCATCCTTTTTCAGATTGATTACATTTTCCACGATATGACTTATATCGGGAATCTTATCCATAAGTCCCTCAATCGTGGTTACAACAGTCACAGCGTCCTTGTTTGCTATGTGTCTTATAATATCCAATCTGTTTTTTGCAGTTTCATTACCATGAATATCTGCATAATAAAAAAGAGCATCCTTTGCCGGATAATAAAAAACCTCTCTGTCAAAAAGCTTATAATCGCTTACAATCTCCCTCGCCCTTCTTTCGTCATAGGTTATTATAAGCTTAAGCTTTTTTTCTTCCTCAAGAGACTTAATTAAAAGAGGCTCCACATGTCTGTCTATACCCCACACATGTATAGGAAAAATATCATCATTTAAATCTTCTCTCAGTCCTACAAATCCCGGTTCTTCCTTAAATGCCGAAACAATCGCCTGCATATCAAGAACCTCCAATATTTAATTAAATGTAATTGCAGTCGATTTATAAAAACCGGCTGCAAAAATCATATCACATTCATAACTTTTATATTAAATCATTGCATAATAAGCATCAATTTAATTATACTTATTCATCGCATAATCAGCATCTTCTTTTAGGATATCCGCGATTGCGCATCTGGCAGTATCCGCTGCATCTCTAATTACAGGCTGTTCTTCCTTGGAAAACTTTCCGAGTACATAATCCGCAAGATCCATACGTGAAGGCTTTTCGCCGACTCCTACCTTAATCCTATCAAACACATCCGTTCCAAGATGTGCGATGATATTTTTTATACCGTTATGTCCGCCTGCGCTTCCTTTTTTTCTTATCCTTATACGTCCGACATCGAGACTTATATCATCATAAATAACAATAATATCGCTATTGTCGCATTTATAATAATCCACAAGTTCTCTTACGCTTTCACCTGAAAGATTCATATAGGTCTGCGGCATCGCAAGTATAACCTTTTCGCCCTCGATTACACCTTTTCCAATCAGGGCTTTATGCTTTTTTGTATCTACCTTTATATTATAATAATCACTTATATTATATATAACCGAAAATCCTACATTATGTCTTGTGCCTGCATATTCTCTTGAAGGATTTCCAAGTCCTATAATAATCTTCATAAAACAAACACCTTTTTTAATCTGTCTTCAACAAGCCATATGCTTTCTCATCCAACAGGCTTTATTAATAATAAATCCTTTTATACGCTTTCTTTTCTGGCAATCATTATTTCCTCTGCCTTCTTAAGCTGTTCAGGAGTATTTACTCCCATAATATCATCCACATCATCACCCTTAAGTGACATAGCAGAAACTCTTAAGCCAATCTTTTTAATAAGTGCTATGGTATCGGTAAGATAGTATTCTCCGGCTGCATTATTATTATTTAAAAGCTCAAGACTTGCTGCAAGTGCCTCCGCATTAAATATATACATACCGGAATTGATTTCTTTAATCTCCTGTTCCTCAGGTGTAGCATCCTTTTGCTCAACAATCTTTACAAATCCATTTTGCTCATCTCTTACTATTCTTCCATAGCCGGTAGAATCATCCACTTCTGCCGAAAGAACCGTAACTCCGTTTGCAAGCTTTCTGTGCATCTCCACCAGTCTCTCAAGTGTAGTTCCTCTGATAAGAGGAGTATCTCCACATAAAACTATAACATCACCGGTTGTACCGATAAAGTCAATTGCACATTTCACGGCATGGCCTGTACCAAGCTGTTCATTTTGAACTCTATAATCAACAACATCATATATCGCATTTTTAGTTTCTGATGCCTTGTATCCGACGATAACGCACACATCAGACGCACCTGCATCCTTTGCAGCTTTGATTACATAATGAACCATCGGCTGACCATCACATTTGTGGATGACCTTTGGCAAATCGGATTTCATCCTGGTTCCTTTTCCCGCTGCTAAAATAACTGCTTTTAAATTATTCATATAATATCCTCATCTTTCAAAATACAAAAATATTACAATATCTATATTTTAACCAAGAAATGTAAAAAGTCAATATCCCTATAGCCATACATTTCTTAAATTATTCTAAACCTTCTTTTAATTCTTCTATAAGCTCATTTATCTCTTCTTCATCATAAAAAACATTTCCCGAATAAACCTTTATACCATCAGTCTCATTATAAGCCAGAAGATTCATAACAAATTTCTTATCATTATAAAGCTTCAAAACTATAAACTCATCTTCATTAAGGTAAAATGTCATTTTCTCGTAATCTTCCTTAACAGAATCATCAAGCCCAAAGACTATTCTCATAGTCAGACTGTTTTGCACCTCGGACTCTGCATCAGTATCGGTTGCTTTTTCACCTTCAAATAATTCTTCGACATATATATCAGTTATATCTGTTTTCCCAAACACAATACTATCTGTTTCATTTGTTATATAAATTCCAACGTCATCTGCTTTTCCCTTTTTTTGAATCTCTTCGATACCATCTGTATAATTGGTCACTTTAGTTCGAACCTTATCTGTTATCAAATCATAAACAGCATTAAAGTTCTTGTTTGAAGGACTAAGTCCCGAGATAGAATATTCACTGTCCTTTGTATAAACCGTGATACTCTTTCTTACCCCCGCGATATCATCTTTATTTCCAACATCTCTCTGAATCTCATAAAGCTTGTTGTCATTTATACACTTCTTTATATCCTTAATATCCTGCTCACTTAAGGTAATCCAAACCCTTTCCGGTTCATCTTCACCATACCATTTAATAAAATCATCCGCATAAATACAAGCCGACATATCCTGATATATTTCTATATTCATGGTGTAAATATATTCTTCACTTCTAATATCCACAGGTGTATATGACAGCTTTACAAACATCTCGTCCGCAAATTCCGGAGCATTCGATTTTATTCCGCAGGAAGTGAAAAATAAACATATTAAAACAGATAAGAATACTGTATATATTTTTTTCATTACTCCTCCTCAGATTAATTAATCGTTACATTTGAAAAAACAATAATTGTATGTTATAATTTCTTATATCATAATAGTATGTTATATTTTATTATCAAAAACAAGGGGTGTTACTATGAAGATACAGGAATCAGCAGAGGATTACTTGGAATCCATTTTAATAATAGGTGAAAAAAAGGAATTCGTGCGTGCGATAGATATAGTCAATCATCTTGGTATCTCTAAGCCAAGTGTTAGTGTATATCTTAAAAATCTCCGTGAAAACGGCTACGTTGATATAGACGATAAAGGTCATTTATCACTGACGAAAAGCGGGCTTTCCATAGCCGAAAAAATATACGAGCGTCACAAAATTCTCTCATCCTTACTTATGTCTTTGGGTGTGAACGAGGAAATTGCTTTAAAGGATGCTTGTAAGATTGAACACGACTTAAGCGACGAAACCTTTGAAGCTATAAAAAAGCATTATAAGAAAAATAACTGACAAATATTAAAGCCATATTATATATAAATTAATCATATATAATACTGGCTTTAATTTTTTCCTTATTTTCCTTCGATAAGAACATCTACATCGTTACGTCCAAATTCACACAACATTTTTCTGATTTCCTGTATGGTAAATTCATCTGCATGTATCTCAACTTTATCAAACAGCTTATCCACATAGCCGCACCACTTTTCATATATTTTTATAAGATCCTGTGGTAAAGGCTGCTTTTTCTTAGGCTGTTCGGAATAATAATAATTCCCCTCCGAAAGTATATCCTTAATTGAAACCGCCTTCGGCTCTATGCCGTAAGCTATGTATCTTATCTCCTCGGTTCTAACCAATGCGCAGTCATACATTTCAACAAGCAAATCCTCTATACAATCCTTTGGAAGATTAAAATAATGATAATACATTTCCTTTGTCTTGTATGAAGGCTTTTCAGCTACATCCATTTTATTGTACCAGTAAAAATCATCGTTGCTTGAAACGGTAGATCTTTTAACCGGTTTTTTCTTGTAGGAATCAAGCTGGTCGCTTATTCCAAACATCGTCTCAGCATCAGGCTTTCCATGAATAACTGCTTCGGACATAGCCTCAGCTTCTTTTACGGATGCCATGATTGCTTCCTCATTGGAGATGGAATCATCCTCTTTATAAGGTGCAAATGCCGAATCCGAATAGTCTCCCAACTCATCACGATAAACCTTATCCTCTGCGGTCAAAACATCAGTTTCTTCTTCTCCGGTAGACACATTGGATGGTTCATTTGTTTCTTCACCTGTTGTTTTTTCGTTAGGCTGATTATCTGTATTTGTTGCCCCATCCTGCGGCATACTTCCTGCGGCTGCAGGCTCTTCAAATGTCCGGTTTTCTATCTTTGTTGTTGCCTCTTCATAAGGCTCAACATCAGTATCTGCTACTTCATCATAAGACTCATCATCTGAATCTGACTCTCCATCATCGGATCCATTATCATAATCATCTGAGTTTCCATCAGCATCATAAGCTTCATTATAATTATCTGAGCTTTCATCATTGTCATAAGCTTCATCATAATCATCTGTGCTTTCATCATTGTCATAAGACTCATCATCTCCGGAATCTTCTGATGACCTCTGATAATACTCATCGTCAGTATCCGATACGCCGCCATCATATTCCTCACTATAAGCATTATCATCGTCCTCGAATTCTTCATCATCACCTTTTTTTCTTGTAACGATAAGAACGATAGTAAGTACAACCAAAAGAATAAACAGAAGTCCCAAAACCCCTATGAAAATCATCGAAATCATTGAATCACTCATATCCATTACCAGCCTTTGTAAAATATATTTATAAAAAATTTTTAATATACATCTTTTACACGATTACTCATATTGCATTACATACATAATATAGTATACTAAAAACGAATTGAATAATCAAGATAATTTATATGTCACAAAGAGAAGTAATAGTTGTAAAATAATTTCTACTTTGCTATAATTCATAAAGATATTTTTTGAAGATAGGAGATATAAAAAATGGGAAAAATAAGAACAAGATTTGCACCCAGCCCAACCGGAAGAATGCATGTCGGCAACTTAAGAACAGCACTCTATGCTTATCTTATTGCCAAGCATGAGGGCGGAGATTTCATTTTAAGAATCGAAGACACTGACCAGGTGCGCGAGGTAGAGGGTGCTGTAGATATAATTTACAGAACATTGGAAAAGACCGGTCTTAAGCATGATGAAGGTCCGGACAAGGACGGAGGCTTTGGTCCATACGTTCAAAGCGAGAGACAGGCAAAAGGTATATACCTTGAATATGCAAAAAAGCTTATCGAAAAGGGCGAGGCATATTACTGTTTCTGTGATGAAGAACGTCTTGCCACACTCACAACAGAGTTAGAGGGCAAAACCATAAGCAGATACGACAAGCACTGTCTGCATCTTAGCAAAGAAGAAATCGAAGCAAATTTAAAGGCAGGCAAGCCTTACGTTATAAGACAGAACAATCCTCTAGAAGGAACCACTACATTTAAGGACGAGCTTTACGGAGATATAACCGTATCAAATGAAGAGCTTGACGATATGATACTTATCAAATCAGACGGTTTCCCAACCTACAACTTTGCAAATGTAGTTGATGACCACCTCATGGGCATAACTCATGTAGTCAGAGGAAATGAGTATCTTTCATCCTCACCAAAGTATAACAGATTGTATGAAGCCTTTGGATGGGAGGTTCCTGTATACATACACTGCCCGCTAATTACCGACGAAGAACACAAAAAACTAAGCAAACGTTCAGGTCATTCATCCTTTGAAGACCTACTCGAGCAGGGCTTTTTGACCGAAGCAATTGTAAACTTCGTAGCACTCCTCGGCTGGTGTCCTGAGGACAACCGTGAGATTTATTCCTTGGAAGAATTGGTACAAGCCTTTAATTACAAAAATATGTCCAAATCTCCGGCAGTCCTTGATATGACAAAGCTCAAATGGATGAACGGCGAATACATCAAAGCCATGGACGACGATGCATTTTATGAAATGGCTCTCCCATACATCAAGGAGACCATCTCCCGCAACATGGATTTCAAAAAAATAGCAGCTATGGTTAAAACAAGAATAGAGGTCTTCCCGGACATAAAGGAGCAGATAGACTTCCTCGAAGAGGTACCTGATTACTCTATCGACCTTTACACCCACAAGAAAATGAAGACCAACGCAGAGAACTCCCTCACTCTTCTCAAAGAGGTTCTTCCTCTCATAGAAGCACAGGAAAACTTTGACAACGATTCCCTCTTCGAAGCCTTAAAAGCCTTCGGAGAAGCACACGAATACAAAACCGGCTTCATAATGTGGCCGCTTCGTACAGCAGTTTCCGGCAAACAGGCAACTCCGGGCGGTGCCACAGAGCTAATGTCCCTTCTCGGCAAAGAAGAAACCATCAAGCGCCTCACAAAAGCCATTGAAAAACTTAGCTAACCACCACTTCCTCACAGAAGGACAGGTACATACCCCCTGCCATCAGGGAATGAATTTAGTCCTTCATTTAACGGAAAAGAAAAACAGACAGGCTGTTACAACGTACCATCAATTTGTTAAATCAGAGCACTCATACTTTTGATATTCGCACGAAACCGAAAACTCGCTTCGCTCAGACAGTTCGGTTTCTGAGCGAATCTCTACAAGTATTCGTTGCTGATTTTACACAAATCGGGCGAATGTTGTAACAGCCTGTCTGTTTTTCTATTTCCGTTATACGTAGGTTATTTATCATTCCCTGATGGCAGGAGTTTACGTACCTGTAGCTTGAAACTGCGCTGTTTAGCGCAGTTTTAAGCTGTGGGTATCCGTCTGCTGCTTGTATATGACTTCACACCTTAATAAACTAAATACAGGAAAGTATATGAAAAGGCTGATACAACAACATTTTGTCCGATTTGCGTTAAATCAAAAGCGAAAATTCGAAATAGGTGCGTTAAAAAAAACGAACTGTTTGAGCGAAGCGAGTTTTCGATTTTTAGCGCCTATAAAGAATTTGAGCGCTTTGATTTAGCAAATTGATGACAAGTTGTGTATCAGCCTTATTCATATACTTTCCTGTTTAAAAAAACAATAGGTGTGAAGTTATATACAAGCAGTAACCGGATATCCACCTTTCCACGAGGAAGTGGTGGTTTAGTCTACGATTACGAGGATGGTTACGGTTTCGTCGTTGACATCGTTTGAGATGGTTATGGTGGTCATGCCGGTTGCAACAGGTGTGATGTCAAGAGTTGCTACGTAGCCGGTGTCACCCCAGCCATCCTGCCAGGAGCATGTTGCCACACCGCCGTCTGCAACAACAGGATTTACATTGCCGTCTTCAGGAGCGAAGAATACCTTAACAGATTTTGCTCCGCCGCTTAAATGAACTACTGTGTCACTTACAAAGAAGTCGTCGAAGCCCTGACCGACTGCATTGCTGTTTGCAAAATCAATCAATGGTGCGTACTGACTGTTTGCTGATGATAATTCTGCAACCTGTGCTTCATAATCTGAAACTTGAGTTTGTAATGCAGCATTTTCTTCCGAAAGGTCTGAGTTGGTAGTTTCAAGACCTGCTATCTCATCTTCCTTGCTTGTAACAAGTGCTTTTGTGCTTTCGAGTTCTTTTGAAATTGTGTCCTTTTCATCCTTGAGTTTATCTATTTCTTTAGTGTAATGGAGATATCCCCATACACCTGCTCCGATCATGCCACATATGAGTAGTAATGATATAACTATGTAAGCTACCATTCCACCGCCAAGCTTACCGCTCTTTTGCTTTGGCTGTTTAGCCTCCTTTGCAGGCTTTGGTGCCTTAGGAGCTTTTTGAGCCTTTTTATGTGGCTGCTGAGGCTGCTGAACAAGCATGCCTGATTGACCCGGCATCTGATTTTGAGCAAGCTGTCCGCTCATACCCGGCTGAGGTCCGCCCATAGGTCTTTGACCCGGCTGTGCAGGTGGAATCATTCCCGGTTGTCCGCCCTGTGGTGCATTTCCTTTAGGCGCATTTGCAGGGGTCTGATTAAGCATATCTGCAGTTAAAACCGTTGTGCTTTCCTCACTTTTAATCTCTGAAAGCATATCTGCAGTAAGTACGGTTGTACTTTCTTCACTTTTACTTTCAACCTTTTCTTCAATATTTTCTTTTACATCCTTGGCTGCTGCTTCTGCATTTGCTGTATCAGGTGCTGCTATAAGCTTTGCACCACACTGTACACAAAAGCCGGCGCCATCTTTGTTCTCTGCTTTACATTGTGGACAAATCATTTTTTTACCTCCTGTTAAATAAACAACTACATATATTTTACTTAAAATTTATAAACTGTCAAATATATTTATTAAATGAACTTATACTTCTTTATAAATGAGCTTATCCTTTTTTATACTTCAAGCTTCATATCGCCTTCTTTGATAAGCTTAAGCTTTCTCATGCCCTCTGATATGGCAAGCGTAACAGCGGCCGGAAGTATAAAATGCATTATTATGATAAGGAGCATTGCCTTACCGCCACTCATTCCGTCTGCAGTCATGGCACTGTAAGCAGCGAACTGTCCTACAAAGCCTGCCGAACCCATACCGGAACCAACCGGAGTACTTACCATATGTAAAACAGCTGATGCGATAGGTCCAAGTATCGCACTTGATATGATTGCCGGAAGCCAGATTATAGGCTTCTTGATTATGTTAGGAACCTGAAGCATGGATGTTCCGACACCCTGTGCTATAAGTCCACCCATTTTATTTTCACGGTAGCTTGCAACCGCAAAGCCCACCATATTACAGCAGCATCCGATAGTTGCCGCACCTGCAGCAAGTCCGCTTATGCTCATCGATATTCCGATTGCAGCGGAGCTTATCGGAAGTGTAAGTATCATACCCATTAACACGGATACTATTATTCCACCGATGATAGGATGCGCTTCAACATTTACATTTACAAGCTCGCCCAACCAGCCCATAAACTTGCTTATATACGGGCCTACAAATATACCGACAGCAGCACCTGACAGGATTGCAATCAAAGGTGTTACAAGTATATCAACCTTTGTTTTTCCGGCAACAAGGTTACCTAGCTTGATGGCAAATATAGCTGCCACAAATGCGCCAAGCGGCTCACCCGGTTTTCCCAGACCAAGGGTTTCTATTGCAAGTACAGTCGGAAATGCACCTATCATACCGCAAACTGCAGCAGATACAGTAACAAGAGGTCCGCTTTTTAGCTTACACGCAACGCCTACACCTATGCCGGCGCCTGTAATTGATTTTGCAAAATTGCTTATGGCTATAAGATAGTCACCTATGTCACCGCCTATCAAATCACCAACCTGTGCAATGATTGTTCCTATGATAAGGGTTGAAAATAGTCCGAGTGCCATTCCACTTAAACCGTCGATAAATATCTCATTCAGCCAGCCTTTAACCTTACTCATTAGTTTGTCTCCCTTTTTATATAAATGTATTGATGTATCATCAATAGCATATAGTATACTTGTTTTTCGTGATATGTCAATTAGTTTCTCGCATTACCTCAAAGGTTTCAAATATGTCAAGAAGTCCCCATCCCCAGGATTCACTCGGATATAAAATGTCTATATTTTCTTTGGCACCTCTTATAAGCATCTGTTTTATGGTCGGAGTATCAAGGTCGGGATTATTGCCCTTAACAAAGCCCCACTCTAAAAGCAGTGCCGCCGCTCCACACGTTACCGCTGCAGCGATACTGGTTCCGTCCTTTCTGGTATAAAGACTCTCTCTTCCAATCAGATTATTTCCGGCGGAAAAAACACCGTACACATCCACGGCAGGCGCAGTTATATCAGGCTTTATGCTTCCCCTTCTGGTAAAGCCCCGGCTTGAATTTATATAAATGGAATTATTGTAATGATTATATCCTGCTGCCGTTATGGTTCCCCTTGCATTGCCCGGTGCACATATGGTCACGTCAGGTTCGCTTCGTATAAATGTAACATTTGAATTTAGAAAGTCATGTATAGGCAGCCATGCGTCAAAGCCCCTTGCTATCCCGAGCACGGTTTCCGAAACCTCGATAGTCCATATTCCCTCAGACGGTTTATCAAATCGAAAGAAGACCATCTGGTCTCCGGACTGTCTTTCGACAGCTATATTTTCTATATAAACCGAAGTTCCTTCATATAAAAAATCAATTACCGTACTGTCATTTTTTATAGATGCTATATTGGAAAATTTTTCGCCTGTAGGAGAAAGCAGTGCTATGCTTAAAACTCCGGGTGCATTGCCCCAAATCTCCAGGGTAAAGCCTTTATCAGCCTGACCTACATAAACCTCAACGCTGTCTGTCATATCGGTACTGTTAATCCTTCTTTCGGCACGATAATGACCGCCAAAGCCCAGTTCATTTCCTGCGGAACTAACTACACATACTCCTCTTAAATTTTGTATCATATCAAAATACATTTCCAGATTGGTATTGCCGTTATGGTCACCGGAATTGCTTCCAAGCCCGATGCATATGGCTATAGGCTTTCCAAGCCTTGAAGCCTCAAGCAAAAGAAATCTTATGCCCAGCATAATATCTGCCTCACTGTAACAGCTTGCATCATCATTTATAAGATAAAGGTTTTTAAGATTATTTTTAGCCTGCTTAAGCTTGACCATAATGATATCTGATTTGGGAGCTATTCCGGTGAAGTTTTCTCCTATCTCATTTCCGGCCGCTACCGATGCAAGAAAGGTACCGTGACCGTCTTCATCTATGGAAGGAACTACCTCAAAAGGATTCTCACTTTGAAGGGCGTTATTGATATCCTCTTCATAGTAAACCGCTCCGTAGCCAAACATTTTCGGCCCTGTCCCCACAACTGCTTCATTTTGATCCCATATGCTTTTTATCCTTGTTGTACCATCGATATTTAAAAAAGCCTCGCTGGTATAATTAATACCCGTATCCACAAATCCTATAATTACATCCTTACCGGAAAGAGAAAGTCCCGATATCCTCCTTACCACATCCGCACCTATAACCGAGGCAACAGAGGTGTCCATAAGACCGAAGCATTTCGGGACAGTATTATATCCGTATCTGAATATTCTCTTTTCATTAAAATCAACCGATTTCTTATAGGCTATAAGAAACCGGTTGTTAATATTGTTCACACACTCCGGAATGAACGTCTCATATATTCCAAACATATAGTCATCATATCTGAATATAAAATCCAGATAATCCTCCGAATATATAAATTCGGTACAGGCATCAAGGTTTTCGTTATTTGAAAAATCCATATACCTATCCTGCTTATTAAATGTTACTCAATTATATTCATAAGCAGATTCTTTGATGACTTATCAGCACAGATTAAATCCATTCTTTAATTTCAGGCAGGCTCTTCTATAACCTTGATCTTAATCCTTAACTCTTCATCCTCGACTCATACTCATCCTTAGGCATAGGCTTTGCGAAATAATAACCCTGAATCATATCGCAGTCCTGATCGGCAAGGAAGTCAACCTGTTCCTTGATTTCAACACCCTCAGCCACGGTTCGCATATTGAGACTTTTTGCAAGCTTGATAGCCTCTGTTACAACAATCTTACCACGCTCACCGCTGTTTTCTCCTCTGAAAAACTCTGCATCCAGCTTAAGCACATCCAGCGGCATATCCTTAAGAGAATTAAGTGATGAATAACCCGAACCAAAGTCATCCATGGAAACTGCAAATCCATAACTCTTAAGTTTCTCAATAGTATTGATCATGGCATTTTTATCATCAAAGAAAGCACTTTCCGTAAGCTCAATCTCCACAAGCTCGTGAGGTGCGCCCTCCTTATCCACCATATCTCTTATCTGCTCCGCAAGATCACTTTCTATAAAATGTGCCCTCGATACATTTACGGAAACCGGAACACATTTATATCCTTTATCAAGCCATGCCTTCTGGTCTCTTGCAACGTGGCTTATCATGTAGTGATCAATCTCGGTTATAAAACCGTTTTTTTCAAATATAGGAATGATACGTCCCGGACTTACAAAGCCGTACTCCGGCGACTGCCATCTTATAAGCGCCTCCGCACCTCTTAGCTCATTGGTTTTTGGATCATACTTCGGCTGGTAGTAAACCATAAACTCCTCATTATCAAGAGCCTGCTGCTGCTTTTCGGAAACTGTATCAATCCATTTTTGTTCTTCGACAAGCTTATCATCAAAGTAAGCAATTCCGGAATCCTCACTGCCCTCAAACTCTGCTCTTGCTGTGCAGGCATTGTTGTATTCCTTATCTACATCTATATTTTTTCTCTTTACAAATCTTCCGTCAGAATCCTTGCTTGTATCGATCTTATTTACACCCACCTGAAATGCAAATTTATGCTCGGTATCAATCTGCTCAAGCTCCTTGATAAGCTTCTTAATTCTCTCATCAAGCTCATCCGCATCCGTATATTTAAGTAAAAGTGCAAAGTTGGAATTGGTGGTATGTGCGATAAGCTCCTTTTTCTCAAGACTTGCAGCGACCCAGTCATGTATCTTACAAAGCTTCTCCTCGCCCTCTTCTATGGAGTGACACATACAAAAGGTTCTGTATTTAACAAACACAAGATTTACAATAGCGTATTTATTCTTGGCATTTCTCTTCTTTTTAAGAAGCTGACCACCCTTTTCTTTAAACCACATCCAGTTACGCCCCTTGGTAACCTGATCCGTAAAGAAGAAATTGGTAATCCTTCTTTGTCTGATAAAGCCGCCTATAACATTTCCCACAACTATGAAAAATACGATGACAACAACTGCCAAAACAACAACCAGAAGGACACCGAATAAAGCTATATCCTTGATATTGATTTTCACTGTTGCCTTCGCAACAAGGGTATTGCCATCTGACAAATCTACGGAAAGCCATAAAGGAATATCGGTTGTTACTATCTCATTAAGCTCGCTTACATTTTCGCCATAATAATCTATATCTACCCTGACATTACCGTTTTCATAGACAACCGAACCCGTGTCTCCATCATATTTATCAAGCTCATCAAGTTTGTCGTTGTACTCTTTTATCTTTTCATTATCTATAACCTTATCGCCTACATGAAAGCCTTCGTTCTCATCATATTCGATATTTTTTATCAAATCTTTATATTTAAATTCCAACGAACCGTCAGATATAGTGATGTAGTTTGTGTCTATATCCGTATAAGCGATTACACCCTTTAACTCATCGTCAAGATAAACGACCTCTCCCTCTTTACTTGCAGTATTTTCTCCGTTTTGATAAATTATATTTCCGTCTTTATCTTTAATAAAATAATCTCTGCCCTCTTTATTAAGAAGACTGTAGGTTTCCTCGCCGTCTCCGTAGGTATCATAAACCCTGGCCATATATTTTATAGTATTATACTCTGCTGTTGCTTTCGTTTCGACAGCATATTGGAAAAAAACTTCTACAAATGCATAACCGAGAACACCAATAATCAATAAAGCAATTAAGAATACCAAAATCGAAACCCATGATCTGTTTCTTTTTATCTTTTTAAAGCTTTTTTCTTTTTTTCTATTCTTCTTTTTTGTTTTCTTATTTTCTTTTTCTTTAATTTCTTCTTTAACTTCTTCCGCCATATTTCTCCCCTATTCCTGACTTCTCCATCACTGCATAATAATACTACAAATCTATATAGTTTCTCCGTTACATCATATCATCAGGCGATGAATTATCCGACTTATCAGCTCATCAAAAGATAGGCAAAATATCCCGCATAACATAAAAGCATAAATATTCCGCCCGGTCTTTTAAGCTTCTTATCCTTATTACATACACATATAAATAAGATGACTGCTGCCGCAATGGCAACAATTGCATCCTTAATAAACGCTCTCTCAAAGGTAATCGGAAGAATGGTTGCAGACACACCCACAACAAAAAGAATATTGAAGATATTACTTCCGACTATATTACCAATTGCTATATCCGTCTTTCCCTGTTTTGCCGCAACCGAAGAGGTCACAAGCTCCGGAAGTGAAGTACCGAAGGCAACAATTGTAAGTCCGATAAGTCTTGTTGACATACCAAGTTCCGATGCTATATAGCTTGCCGCATCAACCGTTACATCCGCACTGATAACGATACATGCCGCACCCAAAACCACCAGCAAAAATAAAATCGGCAGCTTATCCTTTTCGGAAAGAGTCGTTCCGCTTTCATCATCTGCCTCACCGTTTTTTGCGGTAAATATAAGATAAACCATAAAGCACGCCATAAGCACAAGGAATATAATACCGTCAAGTCTTGAAAGTTCATCTCCCATCATACCGAGAACAAGCAAAAGTACGGTAATAAAAATAACAAAAGGAATCTCAAATCTAAAGGTATTCTTTTTGATTGCAAGTGCGGCTATACACGAAGCCACACCAAGTATAAGAAGTATATTCATGATATTACTTCCGATAACATTACCAACGGAAATACCTGCATTACCCGAAGCGGCGCCCTTTATGCTTACCGCAGCCTCAGGAAGCGATGTACCAAATGCCACTATCGTAAGTCCGATTACAATCTGTGGGACATTGAACTTAAGTGCAATTTTAGATGCACCATCCACAAAGGTATCCGCACCCTTTATCAAAAGATAAAAACCTGCCACAATAAACACCGCATTTAAAGCCATCATCAATCCCCTGCTGTCAGGAAGAAATTCAAGCTTCTTGTTGGCATAAGAAAGTGCCACGCAAAGTGCTGCAAGTACAAACAAAATTACATTTTTCTTTTTCATTTTTTAATCCCTTCTTTATTCTTCATACTGTATCGAAATATGTACTCGCATAGCACGCTGTCGCTTAACGCTATGCTTAGCACTTTTTATTCTTCATACTGTATCGAAATATGTACTCGCATANNCACGCTGTCGCTTAACGCTATGCTTAGCACTTTTTATTCTTCATACTGTATCGAAATATGTACTCGCATAGCACGCTGTCGCTTAACGCTATGCTTAGCACATATTTCGATACAGTATGAAGAAGCTTACTAATTTTAAATTCTCTTCAACTTATTGAGAAGCTGTTCGTCGCTCAGACGAAAAACATCATCTATTATCCAAGTGTGCATATCCTTTGCACGCTGCTTGAAGTATCTGGTTCCCGTGGTATCGTCGCTGCCCTTGGCAAGCACAAGTGCTTTTCTGGCATACTTACCTCCAAACTTATTGGAAACTGTTTCAAGCTCGTGAAGTGCACTACCGCCAACCTTGCCACTCTTACAGGATATAAATATCGGACATACATCCTTCATAAGAATCACATCGATTTCATTCATGGTATCATAGATAAGACTGTCGTCGGTATGAAGCTCTCCTGCCCAGTCGATATGCGCTCCGATAATTGCATCTGAAAATAGATATCTATCTCTGGTCGCAACCTCGTACACATGAAGCTCAAGTATATTGCCGGCCTTACCGATAACCCTTTTAATCATATCATTCTTAAATTTGAATATAACCTTATTGCCTGTTTCTCTGTACTCTTTTAGTAGCTTAACTTTATTCAAATCCTGGAGAAGCTCAATCGCATCTCCGAGTGGTTTTTTATAAAGCTCCTCCCAGCCCTCATTTTGATCCGGCATCGACTTTCTAAGTTCATCAATTCTTGCGCAGTGCTTATTCCATCTTCCGCGATACCTGCTGCAGATATCCCACATGGTTCTGATATCCGCACGAAATTCATCAGTAAATCTCCAATCGGCATAGCTTCCTGTATGGCTTGTAAGCACACCCCCATGAAGCACAATTTCCTCGGCGATGCTAAGATGAAATTTATAATCAGAGGTTATTATCTCTCCACCATTTATGTCTATCTCTTTACCCGTAAATGGATCGATACGCATCTTCCTAATCTCCATGCGCGCAGCTATACATCCGAGGGCAATAAGTATAAGCTCACTTCCACCGGTAAGGTCAAACTTCACATCCGGATACTCTCTGATAATATCCGTCAGCATAGAAATCGCAGCATTTAAGTTATCCTTAGGCACCTCGATAAATTCAAGATTAACGGTCGGACACCTAAGCTCCTTAAAATGCTTTATATCATTTATTTTTTTGGTTACCATATTATCCTTGTGACCTAAGAAAATGATTTTTTCCGGATTATACTTCATCATCGCCATAACATTTTCCAAAGGTTCTTCAGAATAAAATTTGACAAGGATATTACATTCTTCCATAATTTCGTTATTTGTGTCCATAATTTACCTTCATTTATAAACTTATTCAACTTTTATAATATGTAAATAATTTTATCATTGTTTATTACGCTTTTCAATGATATTAAATAATTTTATACTGCAAAATAACAACATTTGACTAAACACATCATATTATGGTACAATATATGGGATTTTAAATAAGATTGCATTTTATAGAATATATTAAATATTTAATCTATCGGAGGAAGCTATGAACAGTTTGTATAAAAGGCTTGTCAGCATAGGTATGATAAGCTTTACAGCCTTGCTCGGCTGGGTATACTGCATAATCGAATTCAGAGATAAACCTGTGTATGTCATATGCGTTTCTGTCGCTCTTATAATTTCAGTTTATGTATTGCTAAGATCAATTATAAGCATCCGTCAGCGAAAAGATAAAAAGTTAAAAAAGGATATAAATGAAGCCGTTGCAAAATTGGTTGCAGACTTTTATGAAGCACAGGCGCAGACCGAACAGCCTGATAACAGTCTTGAGGTTGAGCGAATCTGCAAGGCCCTATATGTACAGCTTAGAAAAGTAAATACAACCTTAAGCAACGATTTGATTACTAAGGAAATTTTAAATAATGCAACAAAGGTAAATATTAAATACAATCACGCAGATTCAAGCAAGCTTCTTGCTGCAATCTCTGATTTATCAGAAAGCTTAAAGCTCGCACCGGAGCCACAGGTTATAATCAAGGAAGTTCCCGTTGCAGCTCCACAGCCTGTTCAGTCAGCACCTGTTCAAGCGGCTGCTCCTGAGCCTGTTGCAGCGCCTATACCGGAGCCTGTTGCAGTTGCCGAGCCTGAGCCGGTTGTTCCTGCATCTGAGCCTGTTGCAGCTGTTGAACCAGAACCGGTTGCCGAACCTGAGCCTGTTGCAGCTGTTGAACCAGAACCGGTTGCTCCAGCTCCTGCCGATGACGGCGGTGTTCTTTCACAAGAGGCATTGGATGCTCTTCTTGCAAGCATGAATTCCACACCGGAACCTGAACCTGTTGCTGAACCTGAGCCTGTTGCTCCTGCACCGGCTCCTGCCGATGATGGCGGTGTTCTTTCTCAGGAGGCATTGGATGCACTTCTTGCTAGTATGAATACTACTCCGGAACCGGAACCTGCTGCTGAACCTGAAGCAGTTGCTGAACCGGATACTGAGCTTCCTCATAACGTAGGTGCATCAAGCGCTGAAGCCCAAAGCTTCTTCGATGAATTTGAAACAAAGCATGAACATAAAAACGAAACACCGGCTCCTGCTGATGATGGCGGTGTTCTTTCACAGGCTGAGCTTGATGCATTACTTGCAAGCATGACAGCTGCTCCTGAGCCTGTTGCTGAACCGGAACCTGAGCCTGTTGCTGAACCGGAACCTGAGCCGGAACCTGAACCTGCTTCAAATGTGCTTGAGTTCCCAACTCCTGCACCGGCTCCGATAGATGATGATCCTAACAGACAACTTTCACCGGAAGAAATCGCAGCACTCTTTAATTCAATGAAATAAAAAACAATATAATATAATGCCGCTGAAAAAATTTCAGCGGCATTTCTTTAACTATATGTCTGAATTGTAAAAAAGAGAGCATTTAACCCAATTTGCGTAAAATCAAAAACGAAAATTCTTTATTCTGTGCGTTAAAAAAATCGAACTGTTTGAGCGTAGCGAGTTTACGATTTTTAGCACAGATAAAGAATTTGAGTGCTTTGATTTAGCAAATTGATGGTTAGCTCTCTATACACCTGTTTTTTTGTATTCAGACATAGTATTTTAATTCGGCGCTTGATAGTGTTTTTCCGGATCTGCGAATTTGGTGTACTTGCCTATCCAGCGAAGATCAACACTTCCCACCTCTCCGTTACGGTGTTTAGCGATATTAATCTCAGCGGTATTAGGCTTGGTAGTGTTTTCCGGATTATAATATTCATCACGATAGATAAACATTACCACGTCGGCATCCTGCTCGATTGCACCCGACTCACGAAGGTCTGACAAAACCGGCTTGTGGTCGGTTCTTGAATCTACCGCACGGCTCAACTGTGAAAGTGCAATTATCGGTACATCAAGCTCTATAGAAAGGTTCTTTAATCCTCTTGAAATATCTGATATAAACTGCTGTCTTGATTCTACATTTTTGGTGGTACTCATAAGCTGAAGGTAATCGAGAACTATAAGCTTGATGCCATTATTCTGCTTATGATATCTGCACCTTGAACGAAGATCTGAAAGAGTTACCGCATAGTCAGCCTCGATGTAAATCGGTGCCTTACCAAGCACATCAGCCGATTCGATAACCTTATCCCAATCATCATCGCTAAGGGTTCCAAGCTTAAGTGACTTTGAATCCACCATCGCATCCATGGCAACTATTCTTGACATGAGCTGTTTCCTACTCATCTCAAGTGAAAATATAACACACGGGATATTTTTCATAACCGCAAGATTATGAACTATATTTAATACAAATGCAGTCTTACCCATAGCAGGTCTGGCTGCAACAAGTATAAGCTCACCGCCATTCATACCGGTAAGCATATTATCAAGATCCTTAAATCCGGTAGGAAGACCGGTAAACTGTCCTTTATTTCTGGCAGCCTTTTCTATGTCCTCAAGGACCTCCATTATAATTTCCTTGGTTTCCTTAAACTTGCCCGAGCCACTTCTTCCCTGAACAAGACGGAATATATTTTGCTCGGCTTCATTAAGAATTACCTCAACCGACTCTTTTGACAGATAACATTCCTTTGAAGTATTGTCAGCAAGCTTAATAAGCTTTCTTAAAGCAGAATCATCTGCTACAATCTGCGCATATTCCTTTGCATTTGCAGAAACCGGAACGGCAGCAATTATGTTGGATAAATAAGCAAGACTGCTTATCTCCTCAGGAACATCCTTTGATTTAAGCTTGTTACTAAGGGATATAACATCAATCTCCTTGCCCTCATTATAAAGCTCTTTCATGGACTCATAGATAATTCCATACTGGGCATTGTAAAAATCTTCTCTGCTAAGCTTATCGGATATCTCTGAGATAACATCCCTATCCATAAGAATCGAACCAAGTATTGCCTGCTCAGCCTCATTATTATGTGGTTGTATTCTTTTTATAACATTTTCATCCATAATATTTCTCCGATGCAAAACTATGGTTATAGCATCTGTCAACCAATTTTTTAATTATTCATTATCTGCATTCTTTTAACTTACTTTCCTTCTGCAACCCTGACACTAATCTGTGCAGTCACCTTTGTATGTAGCTTAATATCCACAATATGTGTACCCACACTCTTGATTGCCTCTTTCAAAACGATTTTCTTTTTATCTATATCATAACCCAGCTGCTTCTTCATCTCCTCAGCAATCTCCTTTGAGGAAATGGAGCCAAAGGTCTTACCGCCTTCGCCAACCTTAAGAGAAACAGTTATGCTCTCATCCTTCATCTTCTCTGCAAGTGCCTTTGCTTCTGCAAGCTTTTCTGCAGCAACTTTATCTTCATGTGCCTTCTTAAGCTTAAGCTCATTTAAATTCTTAGGAGTAGCCTCTACGCCAACTTTCTTAGGCAGCACAAAATTTCTTGCGTATCCATCAGAAACCTCAACTATCTCATCCTTTTTTCCAAGGCTTTTTACATCCTGCAACAATATAACTTTCATATTCTATATATCTCCTTCCTTGTACATCTCGTCTAGTAATTCTTTAATCTTTGCAACTGCGGATTCGATTGACTCACCCTTAAGCTGTGCACCTGCCACATTGGCATGTCCACCTCCGCCAAGCTTTTCCATAGCTACCTGAACATTCATATCGTCTACGGAACGGGCACTTATATAAGCGGTATCCTCCTGATGTGTTACTACAAATGATGCCCTCACACCGTCTATATCCAGGAGGTCATTTGCGACCTTTGCCGCCATGACGGTAGGTGCTTCAACTCCTTCAGGATCAACCTTTGATATCGCAAATTGATTCTTATATATTTCGGAGTTTATAACTCCCTCAGCCAAAAGCTTATGGGAATCCATATTCTCTCTGAACATCTTTCTTACCCTTGTAACATCAGCGCCACATCTTCTTAAGTATGCAGCCGCCTCAAAGGTTCTTACACCGGTTTTGGTAAGGAAATTGTCAGTATCGATAACAATACCTGCGTACATTGCATCAGCCTCAACAGGTCTTATCTTAACCTTTTCCTCTATATACTGAAGCATCTCGGAAATCATCTCACAGGCAGAGGAAGCATAAGGCTCAATATAAGAAAGAGTAGCATTTTCAATCTTTTCATTGGCCTGTCTGTGATGATCAAAAACAACCACACTTTTAGCCAGTGACAAAAGCTCCTCACACTCTGTCATGCTCGGTCTGTTTACATCAACAACAACTACAAGCGTATCATCATTTATCGTATTGATAGCCTGCTCGCTGGAGATAATCAAATCATCACCATATACACTGTTACCCTTAAATCCGCTGACCATAGGTTTAATTGCGGCAGTTTCCTCATTTAAAACAATGTGTGCATTTCTGCCAAGAGTTTTAACCAGGCGGTAAACACCGACAGCCGAACCAAATGCATCCGCATCCGGACGCTTATGTCCCATAATCATAACATTGTCTTTATTGGCAAGAAGCTCCTTAAAGGCCTGTGCCTTAACTCTTGCCTTAACTCTTGTACTCTTTTCGGTTCCGGCACTGTTACCACCAAAGTACGTAATCTTGTCACCATACTTGACAACAACCTGGTCGCCGCCCCGGGCAAGCGCCATACCGATTGCAGTACGGCTGTATTCGTATGCCTCGCTAAAGCTGTCCGTATCGGCACCGATACCTATACTAAGGGTAATCGGAATCTCATTTCCAACATTTATACTCTTTATCTCACTTAAGATAGCGAACTTGGTTTCCTTAAGCTGTGGCAAAAACTTCTGTCTGAAAACGAAGAAATATTTATCCTTCTCTATCTTCTTTCCAATCGCATCGATGGTGCTAAGGTACATGTTAATTCGTCTGTCTACAAGCGCCTCAACAAGGGAGTGTCTGACCTCCTCGGTATTGTCCATGACCTCATCGTAATTATCTATATAGATAAGTCCCGAAACAAGCTTTTGCTCTACATTTTCACGTTTGTATCTCTTTAACTCGGTTACATCAAAAAGGTAAAAGGCGATAACCTCTCCATCCTCATTGTTAATCTTTTTAATCAATGCATTGTACTCAACCTCGTCATAAGAAAGGTCGATGCTTACATCCTCCGACGAATTTAAAAGTTCTTCTGTTACCTCCGGAAAGAATGCAGAAATATTACGTTTTACACGTTTTTTGATGCCTTCTCCGAAGATATCAACAAATGGAGCATTGCCCCACAACACCTTACCGTCGATATCTATAATCGCATACGGAACCGCAAATTCATCCAGAAGCTGCTTTTGCACCTGACTGTGCTGCATCGAAAAATTAAACAAAAGTGGAGAAAGTGCAGTCTTACCCCATATAAGGATAACAACCTCAATTACAATAAATGTACCGACAACCATACTTGCAATGATTGCACATTTATTATTTATGAGAAATAAAACCACACACATACCAACCAGCAAAAGAGATGCCGCAGTCGGTATGATAAGAAGCTGTTCAATTTTTCGTTTTAGTAACTTTTCACTATCCATAGTTTTCTCCACAAAACCGAATCCTTATAATCAGATTAAGATAAAAACACTATCTCTTAATCATGATTCATTCAATTTACAAACACCAACTCTTAATCACTATCCGCTCGCTTTTTACAAAGTTTATCCTACTTATTAAGTTGGGCGATTCTATCAGCTACCTGTTCCAAAGTCTCGGTATACTTCTTAAGCTTAGCCTTTTCCTCTTCAACCTTGGCAGCCGGTGCCTTATCAACAAACTTAGGATTGTTAAGCATACCCGAAGCTCTCTTTATCTCTCCTTCAAGTCTTGCCTTTTCCTTATTTAATCTCTCAAGCTCTTTTTCGATATCAACAAGCTCCGCAAACGGCATATAGAGTGCAGCATCATGTATAACCACCGATACAGCATCATCCGCTATACCTGACTTATCTTCCTGGATAATTACATCACTTGCATATCCGAGCATTGCAAAGAAGCTCTTACTTACTTCAAATATATCTCTTATCTCCTTCTTAGCAGATACAACATATACTGTTGCCTTCTTGCTTGGAGCAACATTCATTTCACTTCTTATATTTCTTATGCTTCTTACTGCTTCCTTGATCTTATCAACCGCAGCCTCATCATCAGCAAATACATACTCTGCCTTAAACTCAGACCACTTTGAAATCATAATTGACTCCTCATAGGAATCGTCACCGTCTGTAAGCGAACCATAGATTTCCTCGGTTACAAACGGCATATACGGATGAAGCAGTTTAAGACAATTGATAAGTACTGTCTTAAGCGTCCAGAGTGCTGCTGCCTTGGTATCATCCTCATCATTCCAAAGCCTTGACTTAACCATCTCGATGTACCAATCGCAGAACTCCTCCCAGATGAAATCATAAAGCTTTGATACAGCTATACCAAGCTCATATTTTTCCATATTGTCAGTAACCTCTTTTACAAGAGAATTCATCTTGGATAAGATCCATCTGTCAGCCAAGGTAAGCTTATCAAGAGTTACATCCTTTATATCTGCTTTTTCAATATTCATCATGATAAATCTTGAAGCATTCCATATCTTATTGGCAAAGTTACGGCTTGCCTCAACTCTCTCCCAGTAAAAACGCATATCGTTACCCGGAGCATTTCCTGTTACAAGAGTAAATCTCAAAGCATCCGCGCCATACTTTTCGATAACCTCAAGAGGATCGATACCGTTACCCAAAGACTTACTCATCTTTCTTCCCTGATCATCTCTTACAAGACCGTGGAAAAGCACAGTATGGAATGGAAGCTTTCCTGTCTGCTCGATAGATGAAAATACCATTCTTATAACCCAGAAGAAAATGATATCATAGCCCGTTACAAGCACATCAGTCGGGAAGAAATAATCATAGTCCTCTGTCTTTTTGGGCCAGCCAAGAGTACTAAACGGCCAGAGTGCCGATGAAAACCAGGTATCAAGAGTATCCTCATCCTGCTTTAAATTCTTGCTGTTACATTTAGGACATTCACACGGAGTTTCCCTTCTAACGATAGTCTCTCCACAATCCTGACAGTACCATGCAGGGATTCTGTGTCCCCACCAAAGCTGTCTTGAGATACACCAGTCTCTTATATTATCAAGCCAGTTATAATAAGTCTTATCCATTCTTTCAGGGATAAGTTTGAGCTTTCCGTCAACAACTGCCTGCTTTGCAGGCTTAGCCATCTCTTCCATAGCTACAAACCATTGAGGCTTAACAAGCGGCTCAACGGTAGTCTTACATCTGTCATGAGTACCAACCATATGAGTATGAGGTACAACCTTTACAAGAAGTCCCTGTGCCTCTAAATCCTCTACCATTGCCTTTCTTGCTTCGTATCTGTCCATGCCTGCGTACTTGCCGCCGATAGAATTGATGGTAGCATCATCATTCATTATATTTATCTCTTCGAGGTTATGTCTCTTACCAACCTCAAAGTCGTTAGGGTCATGTGCAGGTGTAATCTTAACACAGCCTGTTCCAAACTCCTTATCAACATAAGCATCTGCAATTACAGGAATCTCTCTGTCTGTAAGAGGGAGCTTGAGCATCTTTCCGATTATATCCTGATATCTTTCATCATCGGGATTTACCGCAACAGCAGTATCACCAAGAAGAGTTTCAGGTCTTGTAGTTGCAATCTCTACATATCTTCCTTCCTCACCAACTACAGGATAATTGATATGCCAGAAATTACCCTGCTGCTCCTCATGGATAACCTCTGCATCCGAAATAGTTGTCTGACATACAGGGCACCAGTTTACAATTCTTGATCCCTTATATATAAGTCCCTTATCATAGAGCTTACAGAAAACCTCTGTAACGGCCTTGTTATTGCCTTCATCCATAGTAAAACGTTCTCTGTCCCAGTCAGCAGAAGAACCCATCTTCTTAAGCTGGTTTACGATACGTCCACCATACTCTCTTCTCCAGTCCCAAACCTTTTCGAGAAAGCCCTCACGACCAAGATCCTGCTTGTCGATTCCCTGCTCCTTTAAGGACTCAATAACCTTAACCTCTGTAGCGATAGCCGCATGGTCGGTACCCGGCTGCCACAGTGCATTATAACCCTGCATTCTCTTAAATCTTATAAGAATGTCCTGCATGGTATTGTCAAGAGCATGTCCCATATGAAGCTGTCCTGTTATATTTGGCGGTGGCATAACGATAGTAAAAGGCTTTTTGCTTCTATCTACCTCCGCATGAAAATACTTCTTATCAACCCAGTTTTTATAAATCCTTTCCTCAATCTCAGACGGGTTGTAATTTTTTTCAAGTTCCTTAGCCATAATTTAAAAATCCTCCGGTTATGTATATAAAATTTATTATTATCACATTATCAGATAACTATATCACTTTTCTTTAATAATTCAACTAATTTTCAAGACTTAGTCTGTAAGACTCAAGTATCTCTGCCACGTAAGCCTTAAGCTCCGGCTTTTCCTCAATAGCTGCCTTAAGAGCTGTAGTCGCATTATTTTTAATCTTATCACAGGTGGCAAGCTTTTCCCTAAGCTTTTGTCTTCTGACATTGAGACCGTGTGTTATCTCCACCATCTCACGTCTGTCTATAAGAGCATTGGTCTGCCTTGTCCAGACCTCCGCATCACTTACGCCAATCCTTTTAAGCTTATCTATAAGCTGCTCTTTGAAAAATCTAAGATCCTTATTGGTTCTTGAATACTTAAGTGCATCACTTACCATAGTATTGTACTGCTCCCACTGGTACTCAAGCTCCTTACAGGAATTGACTCCGAATTTTTCATATAGATAATCCATGGCATTTACATTATTTATATATTTTACCTTGACCTTATTGAGAAGCGAAACCGCCTTTTTATGCTTGGCATTTATATCTCTTATATCATTGTTATAATCCAGATATTTTACATATGCTATGGCAAATGCAATCATAAGCATAGCACCTACTCCGAGTGCATACACGGTTACATTTTCCCGCTTTCCCAAGGCAAAAATAAGTAAGCCCGCCATGGCAGCAAAGCAAACTAAAAATACGCCAATCATGATACCACGTATCCTTGTGATACTATCGGCATATTCGTCTCTTAAGTATTCCAAATCTTCCTTCTCGCCCTCAAGATAACCCATGTCGCTCTTTAACAGACCGTCACGCATCTCCATTTCATTTAGTTCCTTGACGGTCTTTATGACATCATCCTCATACATGGAAATGCGGTTATACTGCTCCATGGATAACAGGTTTTCCGAAGCAAGATATTTTTGTTTATCTCTTTCCAAAAGCTCTATGCTTTTAGCCGTATCTATAAGATCATTTGCCATCTGTATCGGAAGCTCATCTATCCTTTGTATGTCCACAAGATAATCCGTAACAACCTTGTACTCCTGCTTCATATCCTCCATATGATATGAAACATCCACAAGCTGCTCGCATACATCCTTGACAATAGCTCTTTCATTGTCGGATTTTTTAGTTGCCTTTACAGACTTAAGCTCCTTCTCCATATTGATGATATCATCATTATCCTCCGAAGCAGCTTTTCTCGCTTTTTTTCTTGCTTTTCTTTGTTCTTTTCTTTCCTTTAACGCAGCCTGCTTTTGTCTTTTTTCTTCTGCCTCCGCCTCGTCTATATCGTCCTCAGGCTCCTCGTTAAGATAATCCTTAAATTTATCAAATAAACCCATCTAACCGCCTACTTTTTAACTTATCCTTACGATAATATCCGGCCTTTTATCATCAAGCCGAAAAAATCTTTAATCTTCTAAATCGCCTGCTCTCTGAATTCATCCTTAAGCTGACCAAGTATAATATCCATTCTTTTATCGTAGTCAATCATATCCTTGTTCATTCTGTTATATATAGCTCTTTGAAGCATGGAGTAGATAGTCATCTCTCTGACATCCTCGTTTGAATCTCCTATCTCAATCATAAGACTTTCAAACTCATCCTCACCCAGATCAAATTTGCGCATCTCCTGCTTTAACGCAGCTGTATCACTGGTGGATGCAAACACTATGAGATAGCTTCTTAATGACTCTTCATTTTGATTAAGCTCATATGCCTTAAGAAAATATCTTTTTGCCTCTTCGGTATTTAAATTATTGGCAGCCGCAACCGCCCTGTTATGATATACATTTCCTATAAATACCTTATCCTCTATACTGTCTTTTTCTTCAAGAATTTCTTCATAGATAGATGCAGCCTTGATATATCTTCTGTATCCAAGATAGCCGTCTGCCTTAAGCTTCTTCCTCTGGTTTGGCGAAAGCTTTCTGTACTTCTGCCATGCTTCTATATAGGTTGTTATCTCATCTGCCTCGTAATAATCACCCTCATTTAAAATCTCCACCAGAAGATCCTGCACATAGGTGGTCTTGTTGGAAAGTGCAACAAGCTTAGCTGCAAGCTGCGGCATGTCAAGCTCGTCCCTTATCCAGTCAAAAAGCTTATCGGAAATCGAGGACTTGCTTATGAGCACAGTATTATTGTAAATATAAAAGCAAAGCTCTTCATATGTATTTATCTCAACCTTTGTATTTAAAAATATAAACGGATGAGATGCCTCTTTAGTTGTACATAACAATACCTTTGACATTATACCTCAAACTCCTTACGATATATCTTGTTCGTAGTCGGGAAGAGCTTTCCAAATCCCAAATCCTTGATGATAACAGCGCCCTTATTTGGAGATTCAAACTCAACCTCGATAGAAAACTTAGAGGTCTTATTTGGTCTCTTAGGGATGCCGTGAAGCTTGACACTCTCCCTGATTTCCTGATCAGTTACCCTGCTTCTGTAAATAATGGTTACAATATCCGTATCATCAAGAATAACACTTATCTTACCCTTGATATTGTACCACTGACGGCCGCCAAGTGCGATCGGGATAAACTCATCCTCCTCATCACCACTTGAAATGCCTATATCAAATAAAACATTTTCTTCTGTTTCAACAAAATACTTTTTATAAAACTCCTCATACTCACCACCGACAGCCTTATAGCAGGCACCCTTGGTGTAGATATTTTGTCCTGCAAAAACTCTTCTTCCCTGACACAAAAGGTTGCGGGACTTGTTCATCCATTTCTCCGAGAAACCAAGTCCGGTAAGAAAGACAGAGGAAATGTAGGTCTTCTTCATCTCATGCTCGACGATTTTTGAAAATGTAACATCCATAAGGATATTATCTCCCGCAAACATGGACATATTAAACTGCTTGGTATAATCCTCGTGGGAAACCTGAATAATCTCAGGATTTCTTCCTCTCGATATGTCAATTCTGTAATACTGAAGTCCGTCTGTATTATAATCAAAAAGTGCAACACTGTTTACCCAAAGGTCGGGACTCTGATTAAAGATATAATAAAGTCCGCTGTCCAGGTGGCTTGTAAGACTGATGCAGCTTTTATCCACACCAAGTTCTTTATGCAGTGTGCCAAGTACCTTATATAAATCCCTACTGTAATCCGGTACGGTTATAACCAGCTTTTTAACAACCGCTCCCTCATATCTGTAAAGAAATGAATCTATATGCATCTTAAGCATCATAAGAAAGAGCTGCCTGTAAGTATAACTCTTGTCACCTATCTCAACCTGCTCCTCACTTCTGGCATTGTCATAAAGCTCATCAAGGATAATACCCTCTTCCTTAAATCTGGCCTCCGAAGCTTCAGAACCCACATACCAGTCTCCGGTTTTTTTACTGTAGAAGAGAATGTTAGGCATCATATAGGTCTCTTTATTATTTAATTGATTAACCGTCTCCGGTTCACGCTTAATATCATTATAAAAGCTTATCTGAGTGGACTCAGGGCAAAGGTCCATTCCTATAAAATACGCTTCTGCCATGAAAAGCCTCCTTAGTATATAATATTTAAATTCTCCTCATACAGATGAACTGTGTTAAAGTATACATCCAGGGTTTCAAGAAGCTCATTATCCTCACGCATTTCCTGATTAACCAGCATGCTGTTGATAATCTCAAATCGGCTTCTGTCCTTACGGTTAAAGGACTTGGTCTTTAAGGTTTCACTTTCGACCACATATGCCTTGTTATCTTTATCCTCATCAATCTTATAAACCAGTCTTTCACCGTGGAATACAACAAATTCCTTGACATACATACCCGGAATCATTTCATCGAGTCTCTCTGTCTTGAAGCTTAAGGACTGTCTGGTACCGGTATCAAAGGCATATTTAACCTCGATCTGCTTACCCACGTCTGACTTGTATATAAGATAGGTTTTAAGAAATACATCCTGCGGAAGCTTGATAAAGCTTCTGAAGCTCTTGTAGAACGGAAGTATCTTACCTCCATCCATGAACTTACCGACTGTATCACTTATCCATTCACGCTGCTCGATTGTAAACTTATCAAGCTTGCTAAGGTGTGCTATAAGCGCCATCTTGGAAATCTCATCATCTATATTACCCTTTAAAATCTCTATATAGAGGCAGTCAAATATGTTGCCCGGAACCTGTGCATCCTTAATAAGATAATTCTGTGCAGTATATCTGAGGAATGCCTTAACTACAAGTCCTCTGCTTCTTCCACCGTAGTAAGCGGTAAATATATCGTAGATATTTTCTACATTTCCATTGGCAAACATCATCTGTGCAAGAGTATTTTCAACCAGCAAGGATACATCCCTTACCTTATCTCTTGCCATCTTAAAGAGTGTCGCAAGCTCTTCAAGGTCACCCTTGAAATTGTTCATAATATACACAAGAATCCTGCTGTTGACCTTACCTGTCTTGTAAAGCTGAATACATATAGACATAAGGTCTTCATTTAAGAATCCGTTTGAATCCTCTACACCGTAATCAGCAAGTCTGTATAACTCATCAGATGCAATCTCATCAAAGCCGTAGAGCTTAACTGCCTGGAAAGCCTTGTCAAACATATTCATATCAATCATGTACATGATGATACTTCTTGCATTTGAATGATTCAAATACTCGATATCCAGCTTTTCAAGATACTTCTTAAGTACCTCTGCATCCAGATTTTCATGATAGTATTCAATAATATTTAAAAGTGCCTGCTGCTTGTAATCATAAGAAATCTGATCACAGTTGATTATATCTCTTGCAGCATTTACCTCTATTGCCCTCTTATAAGTAAAGTCACCAAGCGACTGATAATTATCAAGAAGCACTCTGTAATCTCTCGGACTGTACTCGTGGCAGATAGGCATGTAAGCCTTCTCATCCACAATCTTTTCCAGCCTGTAAGGGATAGAACCGGCATACACATTTCCTTCTCCATCCTCAAATACGATGGACGCGGTATTGGAAAGAATTTCAACATAAGCCTCACCATTTACGATAGGTACACGCTGAACCTCTTCTATCTCCTGATGAGTAACGATAACCGCTCTTATTCCCTTGTTATAGCAGACAAGTTTACGTCTGAAAATGATATTGATAAGCTTTCCCGCATAGAGAGGGCTTACACTCTCAGGCTCCAAAAATTCGTCATAAAGGACTGTAAGGTCATCACTAACCCTGCCCTTGATAATCATATTTTCCATGAAATCTTCCATGGTGGTACAATACTCATGGTAAACCTTCATATGCTGTGCCTTGTTGTAGATAACGTTGGCATAAAGGTATGCAAGCTCACTCTCATTAAGAGTGTTCTTGTAATTAAGATACATAAGTACAGAAGTAGGTATAAGGTCATATCTTGAGAAGTTCATACTCTTGACAAAGCACTCATTGAGACCGATAAATTTAAGATTCTTCTCAACCGCATCCCTGTAATACTTATGATACTTATGATCGAGCTTGCCCGCACCTATAAGCATGGCACATATGCTCTTTAAGACCTCTTCACTCTTGGTCTTTTCATATATAGCTTCCATGATATTAAATATCTTGGTATTAAACTCTTTAAATGTACCGGCAAGACGGATAAACTCGTCTATAACCTCATCCGAGATAAACTTATGTCTAAGGCCCCATCTGATGGTTGTAGTCTCAAGAGGTGTAATGCGTTTAAACAAAAGCGGATTATTGTTAAATATCTCACAGAGCTCAAGGTACATAATCGGACTGTTATAGCCTTCCTCATAAAGGTTTATAATCTCCTTGTAAAGGGAGCCCTGATCCTCTGTATATGTATCATCCATAAAAAGCAAAAGCCAGAAATAAAACATCTTATCCTTTTCGGTTCTGAAATTTCTTCTTATGGTATTTCTCGCATGATTGATGGTTTCCTCATCCTTTAAAACAAGCGCCTTAAGATACTCATAGTAGCATCTTTGCATATTGTTCATAAGCGTGTTGTCCACGTCCGCCTCGATACGAAGGAACTCCTGCTCAACCTTGGTAAGCTCATCCTGCATGATATTCATATGCATGATACCGAGTCTGTACATATCCTCCTCAGGCACATATCTTGCAAGGTTTTCAAATGCAAACAAAGTATTGGAAACATAGTCCTTTAAGGAAAGCCTGTCCATACGATAATTGAGATAAGTCTTAACAAGTCTTACCTTATTGTTATTGACCATATGGTTTTTATTGCCGGTTCTCGGCGATACAATATTTTTGGACTGAGGCTTGATAAGATTTATAACGACCTCAATCTTTTGATAAATATTTTCTATAACAATCTTACCTGAGGTAACACCTTCCGGAACATTTTCCGGAGATATAAGTACATCTAAGGCAAATAAATTACCATAGAAATCATTGCTTGTAATATTCTTCTTAGCAGGCACCAAAAAATCATCCAGCGAACGAACGGTGGAGTTTGTAAATCCCCAGGTATTCTTGCTGATGTTAATCGAGATACGCGAAAGCTCCGTCGGCATCTCAACATTTATCTTAGCCTTTGAAACAGAAAGTGTAAGTGCACGCTTTTTGTGTACATAAACAAGGAACTCCTCCAGCGCCTGATTGACAGAAAGGCTGGCCATAAGACTACCGTAAATATTTTTAACAATAGGTTCCTTATTTATAAAGGTTCTCTTAAAATCATCCCTTACAAATATCTTTGCAGCCTCGCTCCAGTTGCTCTCTGCAAGACTCGCGAACTTAAACAAATCATCAATCTTTTCATCGCCATACTTTACATACGGAGTAACAACCTCGATGTCATACGGAATCTTAAACTCTCCACCATCAGAGATAATGCTTATATGTCCCTTATAGCTTTTGCCGGCTTCAAGACAGGTAGCATCAAAGGAGTATGTTACATCAAAGCTTCTGCTGATAAATGTATGGTTATCAAACCTCAAGGTATAACGGCTGTCATAAACCATAGCCTTGATTATATGATCATTTGTACTTTTAACATTAAAAGAACCCTCATATACGGTTCCGGATTCTATATTAAGTTTTAATTGCTCTTCGGAGATTTCAATAATCGGTCTGTCAATCTGAAATTCTCCCTTTGCGTAATGCTCTACAACAGCTTTCATTTGTTTCTCCAACCACAATAATTTTTTCTGTCAAATATGCCAGTCAAATGATTATAGCACAATTGCCTAGCATACTAAATTGTGGTATAATGCTAATACCACAAAGTACATTATAACAAAAAAATGAAATGAATACAAATAAAAATATAATTTATAAGTCGGGAGGGTTCACATATGGCAAAAGCGCCTTTAAGAATCGAGCAATTGGATACTGTTTTATACAATTCAAATCTAAATCCTATGGGTGTTCCTGAATCAGTAAAAAAAGCTCTTAGTGAAAATTTAGACAGTATAATAAGGTATCCGTCAGAGTACTATGGAGATTTAAAAAAGTCCATATCTCTTTACTCCGGAGCAGAAGAAGAAAATATAGTTCTCGGCAATGGACTTTCAGATATGCTAAGACTTTACTGCTCACTAATCATACCTCAAAAAGCACTGATACTTTCACCTACCGCTACAGAATATGAAAGAGTACTATCCATATACGGATGCGAGGTTTCATATTATGAGCTTGATGAAGAAAAAAACTATGTACCTGATATCAAAGATTTCATATCAGGACTTGACTCATCATATGATATGATAATACTCGGCAATCCTAACAACCCTACTTCACAGATTATAAGCAGAGCGGATATGGAGCTTATCGCCGAGGTATGTAAGGAGCTTGAAATATTCCTTATCATAGATGAAATGTATATCGAATTTACAGAGGATTACGAAAAGCTTACAAGCACTCCTCTTGTAAAGGAATTTGACAATATAGCTGTATTAAGAAGTGTTTCCAAATTCTTTGCAGTACCGGGACTAAGACTCTCGTACTCAATTATAAGCAATCCATCACATCTGGAGATGATATCGATAACGGTTGCCCCTAACAAGATTTCGACTCTTACCGCCGCAGCCTGCACAGCTATGTTTAAGGATAAAAAATATATCGAAGAATCACGTTCACAGATTCATACCGAGAGAAACCTTATATTCTCTGCTATGAATACGAACAAAAACGTAAAGCTTTTCAAGCCTTATGCCAATTTTATGCTCGTTAAGATTTTAAAGGATGACCTTTCTGCACAAGCTATCGAAGAGCACTGCCGCACCAAAGGAATCATCATCCGTAATTGCTCCAACTTCCACGGGCTTGACAACAAATACATACGCTTTTGTTTTATGAAGCCTAAGCAAAACGATCTGCTGGTAAATACAATACTTGAGCTTTTATAAATTTGTAATAGGGATAGGCAACATATTACACTGAATAAGAGCCTCCTTGTTAGCTAGTCATCAATTTGCTAAATCAAAGCGTTCAATTCTTTATAGGTGCTAAAAATCGAAAACTCGCTAACGCTCAAACAGTTCGATTTTTTACGCACCTATATGCGAATTTTCACTTTTGATTTAACGCAAATTGGACTAAATGCTAACAAGGAGGCTCTTATTCAGTGTAATATGTTGCCTATCCCATAAAATACTTTATACTTTACTATCTTTCACACTACAGCACCTAAAAGATTCTTTTTTGAATCAAAATCATCTTTCATGGTATCAGTTTTTTCTTTGTCTTCTTTCAAAACATATTCTTTTACTGCCTTTTCGACAGCTGCATTCAAAGTATCTCCATTTTTATATGCAGCCAATGCCAGTTTTTTATGCAGTTCAGGACTAATTCTAACATTAAATGTTCCCTTATATTCTCTTTCCGGTTTCTTTCCGACTTTATTACAAAAATCAAGATATTCATCTACTGCAGCATGAAATTCTTTTTCAACATCATCAATACTGCTGCATTCAAAATCTACCAAATCTGTTATGCCTTCTATTTTACCTCTCAAGACAAAATCGTCAGAATCAAATATAACCCTTGTATGATAACCCTTATATTCCAAAATACTATTATCCATTATATCTCTCCTATCTCTTTCAAAAACTTCAACAACGTTTTAACAGCTCCTACCTTCATATTATCCCCGGGATGTGGTTTATGTAATAAAATAACCTTCATATCATCTTTTCTGCAAAATTTAACTCTTGAACCGGACGATTTTCCCTTATTAAATTCCTTAAAGCCAAGTTCAGATAGTAAAGTTTTAGCTTCAGAATATGTATAATCCTTTGGTATTGAAATAATTCGTTTAAGATGTTTTTCTAATCTACTCATTTTGCAAGCCCCCTAACTTGCAACTAATATTTAGTTGCATTATATAATAATTGAAAATTTTTGTCAAGTCTACTTTCTGAATTTATTCTATAATTCGTATTATAAATATATATTTTTGTCCCAAAACACTTCTAATATTTATATTGTTATTTCGGGGTTCTTTACGAATTTTTTCGATTAGTCGTATTGTATAACTATAACATTATTTTGTCAACACTTTTTTATCATATAGTGAGCTTCTATTATTTTAAGAAATCCTTCTTTATAATTTCTTTGATTTCCCATCCGGAGCCTTTTTCCGGCATATAGTATTGTTCCTTGATAAGACGGGCACGGGTTTCTTTAAGTTCATCTTCTCCGGATATGAGCTTGTCAAGATGTCCCTTTAATTCCTCCTTGGTGCGTGCCCAATAAAATCCCTTGGATATTTCCTTGGCGAATTCATTTAAATGAGTTTCATTGTATGTAAAAATTATTGGTTTTCCAGTCAGGAAGTATTCAGGTATGATGGAGGATTCATCAGTTATAAGTACGTCCGAAGAGTAGAAGCTCTCAAGGTAGCCCTTCTTTTTATCTATGGACATTGCTTTGCTGTTTTCAAAACGATTTCTATAGGAATCTATCTCCTCCTTCGTCATGATACCACGACTCAAAAATTCCAGTTCAGCCTGTGGATGTGGCCTGTATAAAAGTTCAAGCCTGTCATCAGCTTCAACATAATCAGGTATAAAATCTTTAAATGTAAAGAAAGTGCAATTACCCTCTTCAGTGTTCCATCTAGGTGTCCACATGATACGGAAACGTCTTTCATCACCCTTATTCTTCCAGTTATCACTTTCACATCCCGCATATTCTTTTGCTTCATCAAGTTTAGGATAGCCTGTAAGTATTACTCTTTCCTTTTTATGAACTGCGTTGTCTGATACTCTTTCTACATAAAATTTGCGCATCTCCTCAAACTCAGCAAAATGATAATATGTATTTTTAAGAAAGCTAACCGGAAATGATTCCTCGGCTATATATCCATTCATAAAAGGCATGCCATAGTGCACATAGCATAGCTTTGCATAAGCCGCAACCCTGTTGCTCTGATATGCAAACGGTCTGCATATATCATAAGGAGTTTGAAAAAAAACATAGTCAGGTTTAAGTCTTCTTAAATCAAACCATCTCTTACTATCTTCATCATAACCCTTTATAACCTTACAGTTATAATCCTTAAAAAATTCATAGGCGCCTTCCCACTCATACTGTTCATGTGCAAAGCCCTTGCCTGGAAGTTCCTTTTTATTTGGTATGGCAACTATAGCCACATTAAACCTCTTATCATCAATGCAAGCATCGCATACCGATTTTAGCGCACCCCAGATTGCAGGCCTGTGGCATACAAATATTACATTTATCTTCTTGCCATTTTTTCTTTCAAGTCTTCTTTTTTCGATCTTAACTTGAGCCTTTGGAAGCTTTCTGTCCGCAGCCATATTACCTATCCTATATTTCATTCCATATACCAAAGATGAAAGTTTCATAATTCCTCCTAAATCCCAACTCTATATGTGACAAGACTCACGCCGTCTGTCATACCCAAACTCTCTTTGCAAAAAGCGCACATCCGCGTCACACCCAAACTCTCTTTGCAAAAAGCGCACATCCGCGTCACTCTATATATACTTTTTCAGCACAACTCTTCCTATCTTGATAAATACATATTTAACCAACATAAATATAAGCCACGCAGACATCCTGAAACGTTTTAACGCACTATGCTTTCTATAATTAAGCCAGTGTTTTGTCCATGAAAGCCTGTCTCTTTCAATCTGCGATGCGTACTTATTATAAACCTCATCCGTTACCTCCTCCGGATGTCTCCGGATATAATATACAGGGTACAGATGTCGATACATACTTTCTTTTTTGAAGTCTTTATTTATTTTAAGTTCTATATCCAAATCAATTAAATTAATTATACTTTTTTCTATATCACCCACGCTGTTCCATGAAGAGTTTTCAACCTGTCTGTAGCATGCCATAGTGTCAGGAATATATAAAATATCCCCTTCAGACAAAAGATCAAACATAATCAAATTATCATCATAGTAAGCTTCAGGAACCCTATAATTATATCCATCTTTATATATATTCCTAAACATGATTGAGTCGCTATGAAGATACATTCCGTACTTCCAATAATCTTTAGCAGATATAACAGTCCTATCTTCTCTCTTATTTATCTTTTCCTTTTTGTCTTCGCTATAATAAGTCCATACGTTATGTCCGCATGCTACACAGTCCTTGTACTCCTCGGAGTCGAGCAGTTTTATCTGCTTATTGAGTTTTTGGTCATCTATATAGAAATCATCTCCGTCAAGGAAAATGAGATATTCACCCTTTGCATGATTGATAAGATTTATTCTATTTTTAGATGCCCTTTCAATCCTGTTATATTTTTTATCCTTATCCCTATCCATTACATAAAGGCTTATAATATCCGGATATTTTTCCATCCAGTGCCTTACGATATCAGCCGTTTTATCAGAAGAGCCATCATCTCCGACAAGCACCTCAAACCTGTAATCCAGCACCTGATTCATCACACTGTCCAAGGTTTCTCCAACATATTCTTCAAGATTATATGTGGTTATCAAAACACTTAGTTTAATATCTTTCATTTAATTCTCCTTCACAGGTTACTATCATTTTAAAGCTTATTTTTCCTTCATAAGCTAATTATTCTTTATAAACTACTTTTCCTTCATAAGCTTAAGCTTATCCAATATAAAATTACGCTTAAAAAATGCTATCACAATAATTATCGCAGCAATAATATATCTTACAATAATCTTATCATATACCAGATTAACGGTAAGCGTTATCGCAAACATAATCGCAGACAAAAGCAGTATAAACTTTTTATCATATATTTCTTTTATTCCAAGTGTCTTTTTACAGATATATCTGTAAAATATGAAATGTCCCACAGCATAGAAGAAATAACAGAACAATGTAGTATAACCCGCCGCATGATATCCGTATATAGGTATAAAATATGCATTAAGTCCTACATTTAATGCAGCTGCCGTAACAGATGCAATCATTACAAATATATTTTTTGCATAAAAAAACTCTACCGTTGAAAAAAGATCATATAAAAACATAAAGAAAATACTCAGCGCTATAGGAGGTATGCAATAAACAGCATCGGCATATTTATTTCCGGCAAACAGGAAGATGATTTCAGGTACGAACATCATCAAAAGGAAAATACAACCCGATATCATAATAAGCAAAATATTGCCCATCTTTTTTAAAGCCTCATAATTATTCTTTTTAAGCTGTTCATAGCTCCATGGAAGATACGAAGCACTTATAGCTGACATAACCAGCTGCATTATCAAAACTATACTGTAGGCTATCGTATAATTAGCAGTCGCTGCATCGCTTTCAAGATTGGAAATCATAATCCTGTCCGATTGGGTAAGTATCATTTCCGAAAGGTAATGTGGAATAAGCGGGATATTAAATGCCAATGCGTATTTCCAGAACTTCAGGTTTACAAGCTTTTTACCCTTCACAAGCTGATATCCGTAAAAGAAACCGCCAAACAAGACATTGACCGCTATAGTAGATGTAATCTTGGCCATAGCTTTATCTTCACTAAATAAAACCGCCACTACTCCAACACCTATACTAAGAAGTGTCATAAGGAGTGTTACGATAACCAACCATTTGTACTTAAATTCATACCTCTGTCTGCCACTCCAGAAAAGCAGTGCCGGATAACAAATCAAATCAACGAACATCATAACCACAAGCCCGGTAGACATCTTAAGCACATGGTTACACCAGTCTCTTGCCAAAAGATAAAAAACAAAATAAGAGCATGTAATAAGAGTATACAAAAACTGCATACTGGATACATACCTGTCTCTGGTTTCGGCATCCTCGTACTTAACCATTGCATTATTAAATACACCATAGGAAAGATTTACGGAAGTGAATATTATAAGAATGCTTCTCCATGAATTATAGGTATTGGTAATTCCGAATTCATCAGGTTCCATAATTCTTGTAAAGATAGGAGTCGAAAGAACATTTAATCCCATCTGCAATATATTGCAGAATAAAAACCAAATTGATGCTTTAGCCGGAATCGACATATTTTTATATATATTTAATAATCCGGATATCTTTTTCTTCATAATTACTCCAAAGCATAGATAAGATTATTACAGTAGGAGCTTCCAAAATCCTCCTTGCTCGTAATAAGTCCCATATTGAGATACCTGCCCAGATCTTCCGTAGCGGTACCCCATGAAATTCGGGCATAGCCCCTCTTTTTCATCTCGTCAATCATTGAATAATACATAAATGTCATAGGGCTAAGCTTGTTGTATGCCTGCCTTGCCGCAAGATACTGTGTATGAGCACAGCCTGCCTTCGGAAAATAAAACATCATCGAACCGGCAAGCATCTCATCATCCTTATAGATACCAAAAAATCCACACTCATCAACCAGTCTGTTATTTTTAAATTCAAGCAGCTCCTCGAGAGTATGAACCGGCTTGGTATCGTACTTGGCAAGATTCTCACAAAGTATATCATAAAATTTAGCAATGTCTTCATCCGAAGTCAAAGGCTTTACAACCAGTCCCTCCTTGATACAGTTATGGACATTGGTACGCTTACCCTGCGCGAGATTGGAGATAATATCCTCCTTGTATCCGGCATAGTCAACATAGGTGCTAAGCTCCTTGTATTCCTTAAAACCGTGATAACAATACGCATACTGAAACAGGTCACTCTCCACCGTAGAAAAAATATCAGAGGTCTGTTTGAGATAAACCCTTTCATAGCCCTCGCCCAGCAAAAACTCCTTTAACTCTGCCACCATAGCCATTACATACTTGGCATTATAATGCTTTTTATCAATTATAATTCCTCCAAAGGTACTGCCTTTGTGAGAGAAAAAAGTCCTCTTACCATCTATAGAAACCTCACATGCCGGACACAGTGCAGCTATATTATTTTTTTCATTGTAAATGATAAGCGACACATCCTTAAACCTGCCTTCAGGATGATAATTAAGAAATCTTCTGCTCACAAGAAATGTACCGTTGACCGATCTTTCATCTATAAAATTATCCCAGTCCTTTTCTTTAGAACTGTCAAAATACTCAAATCTAAACATGATATATCCTCTTATCATTAAAAATATTTATTATATTGCTCCAAGCAATCATTCTTACATGAAGTATTAAACCTCATTATCTCCATGCATTAATAGCATCAATCACATAAGAAACCTCTTCATCGGTCATACCATAGTACATCGGCAGACTGAGTTCGGTTTTGGAAATCTCCTCTGCGATAGGGAAATCTCCCTCCTTAAATCCAAGCTCCTCATAAGCTCCCTGAAGATGCATAGGTATAGGATAATGTTTGTTGGTACCGATACCCTTGTCATTAAGATACTTTTCCAAAGCATCACGCTCGCTGCATCTTATACCAAAGATATGATATACATGTGTCACACCTTCATCGGTAACAGGAAGGACCACCTTATCATTGGTTATACCATCTATATACATGCGCGCTATCTCATTTCTTCTTTGGTTCCACTTATCAAGGCACTCAAGCTTGACACGAAGCAGTGCAGCCTGAACTTCATCAAGTCGGGAATTATTGCCCTTGTAGATATGATGATATTTGTAGTCAGAACCATAATTGCCGAGTGCACGACACTTATCTGCGAGTTCCTTATCATTTGTAACGATAACGCCTCCGTCGCCCAATGCGCCGAGATTCTTACCCGGATAAAGACTAAAGCCTGCCGCATCACCCAGCACGCCTGTCTTGACACCCTTATAAATCGCACCATGTGCCTGTGCCGAATCCTCAATAACCTTTAAACCATACTTTGCGGCAACCTTCTTAATCTCATCCATACGGGCAGGCTGTCCGTAAAGGTGAACCGCCATAACAGCCTTGGTTCTGTCGGTAACGGCAGCCTCAATTAAATCCGGATTAATATTAAATGTATCGATAATCGGTTCAACAAATACCGGCTTTGCACCTGTATAAGAAACTGCAAGTGCGGTCGCTATATAGGTATTGGAAGGTACGATAACCTCATCACCCTCGCCTATACCGTAGGCACGTAATATAAGATAAAGAGCATCAAGTCCGTTGCCACAGCCAACACAGTAGTCCGCACCGCAGTAAGCCGCAAATTCCTTTTCAAACTCCTCGCACTCCTTACCCTGTATAAACCAGTTATTGTCATAAACTCTCTTAAATGCCGCAAGCATCTTATCTTCAATTTCTCTATGCATCACATCAACAGATGCAAAAGGAATATTCATCATCACAGTTACCTCTTTTTTCCTATATACTTCAAAAATTCATCATAATTTCTTATATAATCCGCCTCATCATAATACTCCGAGGCAAGCACCATCAAAACCGCATCCGGAGAAAAATCAAACATTTCCCTCCATATATCATTTGATATATAAAGTCCCTCATACGGTTTATCCAAAAGAACTTCCACTTTTTCAGAACCATTATCCAGAAGAATTTTACAGGTTCCGTGGATACATATAAGAATCTGCTCCAGACTCTTATGTGCATGAAAACCTCTCCTTACACCCTTCAGAGTATCATACATATAATAAACCCTTTTAATCTCAAAAGGAATATCCTTCATCTCTTCAAGAGCGATAAGCTGCCCTCTGTCATCACCATGAATCTGAAATTGGTATTTCTTAATTTCCATACTTATAATCCACCCTTCCGAAACGACCTGTAATCCGATTACATCATATATACCTCAATCATCTTTATAAGCCACTCCATGAATCAATCTTACAATTCCTTCCAAAATGCATCGTCATCCATAAATCCGTCTTTGCTCTTTTTATCCTTATGCAGTCCAAGCATTCTCTCCAAAAAGGAGATAATAATATATACAAGTGCACCCGGATTAACCGTCATACGAAGAATCGTCCTAAGATAAAGATTCTTAATCGCAAAAAACGGTGCAACACGCTTTCTTTTTTTAACATACTTTTCATCCGGATATTCCTTAAAAAGCATATTGAAAAAGTTATCTACATCCTTTCTTAAAAGCTCTGAAAACTTACTGTTCCCTCCGGTAGAAACTCCTATGTCCGTTTCATACCAGATAAGATATCTGTCAAACAGCTTTATGCTTTTACCCTCAAGGGCAGCCAGCACAACATATATATCCTCTTCATACTTAACATATTTGCTGATTTTATTCAAGTAATCAAGGTAAACATCTTTCTTATTTACAAACGAAGCTCCACAGATATTATCCCCATAAAGGATAAGATTTCTTAAAATCCTGTCACGATTATCCTTTTTCCTGTATGCCTGGATATCAAACGGATGGCAAAACTCCGCCTTGTCAAGCTTATCACCGTTTATCTGATAACTCTTAATCAGGCCAAAGCTTATATCGCAAGGATTCTTTTTAAGAAACTTATCAAGCTTTTCAAGAGAGTCCTCCGCATAAAACAAATCACCCGGGCCAAAATCCCTCACATACTCTCCGCTTGAGTGTTCAAGCGCAGATATAAGATTCTTAACCGTGCCCTGATTTTCGTCGTGCGGAACAAGCACATAATTATCAAAATTATACTCCGCAAAAAACTCCTCTATCTCGCCAAAATGATTATCTTCGGAACCATCATCCGAAACCACAATCTCATAATCCTTAAAGCTCTGCATAAGAACAGATTTGAGAGTAAGCTTAACCTTATTAATATCTGCATTGTAGGTTACCAAAACAATCGAAAATCTCATAATAACATCCAATCATAAATTATATATAATAATCACATTATTTATTAATAGCAGTTCGTCCTTAAGAAATAAACCGCTATACACAGTATAACAAATTCCACACCTAAAAGTATATAGTTAAATATCTTACTTTCCCCGGAGCGTCCTCGTGGTGCCAGAACTAAAGCAAGTGCAGGAAATGCTGCTATAAAATACCTTCCCTGTACGCCCTGAACGACATAGCTGCCGGCAAAATTTACCCTTGTCTCGCCTATATACATTCCAAGTACAATGCATATTGAGATAAGTAAAAATGTAACACCGCAAAGCACCTTATCCCTTACTCTTATATCTATTCCTGCTGCAGAAACCTCGCTTCCAAACACATAAAGCGCAAACATCGGCACAATATATATAAGTGGTCCGAGCGAATAATTAAGCGAGCCGAGTACATTTAACCAAAGTACATAATCAGTAAATTTATCCGTAAATGTATGGAACAGAATCTTAAATATATTTAAAGGTGAAGCAAATAAAAATTCAAGAGTTGACATACTGCTTTCTCCGGTTGAAGAAGCAGTTTCATTGATAATTTCTGCAGCCGCATTTTGTGAAGAAGAAAGTGCCGAAACCGCAGCATAGACAGCTATTATACCCAGCAAAAGCAAGGGTACAAGCGCAAACATAAATTTCTTGAAATACTCTTTCTTGTCTCCGAACTTTTTCATCGGAATCAAAAATACCAGAAGTCCCAAAAATACATAAACATACTTACAAAGAAAAATAAATGCAAGTATTATACCAAGCAAAAGCACCTCCTTATACCCAAGCTCTTCTTTATCTCCAAAGGCATAATAAAAGCAGAGTGCCGCAAAGAGGAAGCACAAACCATTTAACATAGCATCCGGTGAATAAGATGCCGCCTGATATAAAGACATCGGTAAAAGTGCAATTACAATCATAGAATTTTTTAAAATCGGAGTTATGCAAATCGCCTTATAAGAAAGCCACACAAAGCAAAGGAGATTAAATAATTTCCCCAGCAATACGCAGCCAAAAACACTCAGATTAAGAAGTCGTCCGATAAAAAGCCCGAGCGCCTGAGGATAGTAAAATACAGACATTATCCCCTCGCCAAACTCCATCGTAGATTTATTTTTAGAAAATTTAAAGCTTTTTAAATGCTCTTTAAATGCAGTTCCCGCACCATCTTCTGTTGGATCGATTATCTTAAAATCAATGTCGCCAAAATTGTCGGGAACCACTGCCACACCACCATCATGACTAAAGGTCACAACCGGTGCAAACACATTACCATATGATACATCTACAGCTCTTATAAAATGAGACCATCCGTCGCACTCCTGAAAAGGAGTTCCGATTACCGCAATAAAAAGTCCGAAAAGCAGTGCCATTACAAGAAAAATGTGCTCCACCGACAAAACCTCTTTATTGCGAAGTCTTTCAATAAAACTCATAAAAAATCTCCATTCCAAAAGCTGCCGCACCGCTCATTATGTCATATAATATTATAATTTACCTATAATAAACAAAAATCTGACAGACAACTCATCAAACAAGCCCTGCCTGAATCTATGCGGATAAAACAGCTTTTTAATCATAGCTATAAAATTATATCTCTTATGAGTAAATAAAGCCAGTACTTTTTTATCTTTTTTGCTTAAATCATCCTTGTAATAATACTCGAACTCCCTAAGCATCTTTCTTATATTTGAAAAATAATCGTTAACAAAAAACTTTTTGAATCTCCATATCTGGAACTTGATAAAGCTCATGCCACCCGGACTGACATTGTGACCTGTTCTCCTGTAGTTAACTGTCGGTCTGTTATCATATATTACCTTTCCAAGTCCCTGGCAAACTATATAAGTCCACCAATCATGTCCGCAGCTATACTTAGGGGTATCCTTTGCTATTATGCTTTGAGCCTTGTAATTAAATACAGAATTAAATCCAAGAGGCATGCAGTCTACAAGTGCATTGGCAAAAGACGGCTGCTTAACCAAACCCTCCTTATCGTAGGTTTTAACAAAATTCAAATCATCATCGCAAAGATTATAGTTTGAAAAATAAAGAAGAGGCTTGTCCTGTTCTTCCTTGTCTAAAAGCTCTACCGCCATAGTTATTTTATCCGGAAGCCATTCATCATCCTGATCCGCATAGGCATAATAATCCGCCTTTTCAGCATGCCTTACCAGCCACAAAAAACTTTTTATAAATCCGACATTTTTTCCCTCATAAAGAGTAAGCTTGCCTGCTGCCTCGTACTCCTTGAGGATATCCAAGGTTCCGTCAACCGAACCATCATCTCTTACATAGAGACTAATATTATCATAGGTTTGAGCTAATATACTTTCAATCTGCTCCCTTATATGATCTGCGCCATTGTAGGAGGATAAAAGTACGTTTACTTTTTTCGCCATCTTATTCCTCCTCTCGCGGGTAGTACATAAGTGATGCATATATTTTAATCGCATTGTCACTTTTATTTACAATATATACTTTATAATCACCTGATTTAGTGATTTTGAAATTATGATTTATTATATCATTACCTGATATATATCTAATAACTCCATCAGGCTCAATTAAACCTACTTCTAATTTAATTTCACTGTTATTAGAATCAATGTTTTCTCCATTCGCAGAAACCGATAATCTATCATACTTATTAACATCATTATATTTAAAAAATATAAGCTTTTTGTTATCACCAATCGGTTCTCTTACAATATCCCTGTAAAAATTATCATTTTTACAATCAGCCTCTATGTATGAATCTATTATATCAAATTCAATATCATTATCATATTCAAAGCATTCCGTAAATCCATCATCGCAAACTATCATTGCTTCTTTCACCTGTTCACTTGAACTGGTAAATATAAGATTATAAACAGATTCTGTTATATCTGTAGCTGCATATATGGCAGTACTGCTTGTCACTATGGATACTGTTAGAATTAAGGTCAAAATCCAACCCTTTTTCTTACCTAATGTATACTTATTTGCCAATTTTTCTCTTTCAAGTGTACTTTCTTCATCACCTGCCATAGATATCAGACTGACCAAATCAGCCAAAACCTTTTTTGAGGATTTTGAGATACATCCGAAATATTCTTCGAAACTATATCCTGCCTTTTTGATACACTTATAATCACAACCAGCCTCTGCAAAGGTAGCATAATAATCTTTAATCTTCCTTGATAAAGGATTAAACCAGTGCATACAGCACATTATACCTGCTATAGGTTTCATAAGCGGGTCTTTTTGCTTATAATGATACATCTCATGTGTCAGTATCATTTTAAGATTGTCTCTGTCAAGCTTTTCAACTTTAATATATATCTTAGGACTGAAAAATCCGTATATAAAAGGTGTAGCTATACCCACAGCCATATACACCTTAAACCTTCTTTTTATCTTAAGCTTCTTTTTTACCTCATTTACAACTTCCAGTATATTTTCATCCTCTACCCTTGCTTTAAACAAAATAACTTCGTTAATCCTCTTTGATTTCTTGTACCATTTTATTAATTTTCTTACAAGCTTGTAGACAAAAACTGTTAATATCAAAAAAGATAGCACTCTCATAAAATTAGTATAAAACGAATAATATATTTCTACGCCATTTAAAAGATGAGTTTTTATCCATAATATAATAAACATACTTGGAATATAAAAGCTGATTATTACACATTTTAAAGTAAAATTAATTATATCCGCCCTAAGATACTTATCAAAGTATCTAAACATAGCAAGCCAGACAAGGGCAAGTATCGTCCCTGTCAGGTCTGCTGCCAATATCATCATTACTATATCACATATTATATCCATATCTGTGCTCCATCATTTGTACTATATAAATTGTATGAGTTATTATCGAAAAAATCAATACAAAAAAAAAAATCATACAATCTATTTAAGTTTAAATTGCCAATTAAAAATCGCCTTTTTCTCACTATCTGAACATAAAGAAAAAGCGGACAGCCTTAAGCCATCCGCTTATATTTTATTTAATAAACATAGGAGCCTGCGACTGTAACCGTTACTCCGCTGTCATTTTGTATATATACTTTATAATTACCTGATTGAGTCAAAGCAAAGCTGTGTCCGACAGTTGTATCCCCCTCTACATATCTTCTTACCCCATCAGGCTGTACAATACCAACCTTAACATCTACATCAGCAGGTGCTATATTAACTGACACATTTATACTGTTGCCATTTGACGCATAAAAGATAGCACTTGTTGCCGAGTGACCTGTCTCTATCTCCCATCCATCTATACCTTTCATTGTATTTATCTCGTACACAGGTCCAATCGCTGGTTCCATCGGTACAAGCTCGTCACCGCTTGGATATTCCGTATATTCTATATAGCCGTCTTCACATAAAACTCCGTCATCACCGGAGTCTGCCAGAACCGACATACTACCGGTAAGTAAACCTACAACTGTTAAAACTGCCAATAACTTCTTCTTAAATTTTTTCATATAATTTTCCTCCTATGTATTATAATATACCTCTATATTAAATATAGAGAATCTACCAGATTAGTATACTATAAATACACACAGAACGTCAATTATATTTATATTTTTCTTCTTTAAAAAGTCTCTCACCCTTTTTTCTTATATAATCCATCCGGCGTATTTTTCTTTTTACTATATCCTCTCGTCTTCGACTTTCCTCATATAAATTTTGATAATAATCCGATTCGAAATAATCGTCGACAAAATTCTCATATCTTTCCTCATAAGACAATGGATAAAACTGGGTAAAGGCAAGGTTCACCTTATACATCGGGGTATCACAGCCTCTGCATTCTGTATGAACTTCATACTGGATATAAAAGAATCTGTCACAGCAGGGACAATAATAAACATGCATCATAATAACAACCTCTTCTTTTGTAAGAATTCAACTATCAAAAAAATCCGTCAGCTACAGTCGCACTAACGGAGTTTTTTGGAACATTTTCCGGCTACAGTCGCACCAAAAAGTGTTCATGCATGTTATCTTTAGTTTGGCTTTTTTAACAAATGATTTTATAGAGTAAACAAGTTTGTCTCATTGTTACATTTTTAAAAATAACATGCCGACAGAAGCGTTATTAAGATAATATTCTTAGCAACAACTTCTTTCGACATTTTACTATACTTTCAATCTTCTGTCTATATTTGAAATTAATAAAGATTTTATTATTTTAGTCTCGATAATTGTACAATTTGAACAATTTTAATTTTAAATATGCGCCCAGCATTTGAAGAGTTCATTCATACGATCTGTAACTTCAGCCTTTAGATCGCCAAGCATGTCGGCAACCTCTTCATTTCGATAAGAAGGTATGATAAGAACCCATTTATTATCCATATCAACCTCACAAAATGCTGCCATCCTCTCGACAAATTTATTGTAGGTTATATTAAATACTGCCATACGCCTGTAAGCTTCCGAATGCTCTGCCAGATGCTTCGCACTATCCTCCAGCTTATTCATGGACACTGCATAGGTGTCTGCCGCTATAAGAAGCCTTATCGTAAAGCCTATACCGGGATCAATCTGAAGCATTCTTAGTATGCCATATTCTTCCATCTCATCTATACATATCTCTTTCATGGTCGCTTCATCAGGCACCTTGTAGATATCCCTTTTGGATATTTTCTTCTTATGCAAATCATTTTCGATTTCGAGAAATTTCGGGCAATATTGTTTCATCAATCTGCGGTTACGCCTCAAAAAACTTTCGATATCCTCCCAAAATACAATCGAAACCTTAAATACACCATACTGTTTTCTTTCTAAATTTACTTTTTTAATATGATCCACAAACTTTTCATCATAATGGTCTGCTATTACAAGCACAAGTTCGGAAAACGGCATATCATCATCTTCATCATTTGTGGCAATCCAGGAATCTATCATTTCTGTATCCAGTGAAGGAAATTTCTGACAGCTTAGACACTGAACAAGTACATTTCTTTTAATCTGCTCCTTTTCAGAATAAAGCTGCTTTGATTCGCCCTCCTTTGACTCACCTTCCTTTGATTCACCGTCTTCCTTAGGATTTGGCTTTACAAAGACGGTAAAACCCGACATCGGTTCATCCGAAATATCCATTTCCTCCTCAGTAACCTTATAAGTTCCTTTTACATATTCTATGGCAAGTTCTCTAAATAATTGCTCTTCTTTAGGCAATGCTAAACTTAACATTGATAATGCTGACATACTAATCTCCTTAACCTAAGTAAAACATAATGCTCTTTATTTGGCACTACGATTTTCACGTATACCATATCTTATATAATGCAGATAATACTGCTTTAAATCGCTGCCAAAGGCATTTTGAAGATCAGCATATCTATTCTTATATGTCATAACATTAAAATCAGCTTTAGCCTGTCTTCCTTCCTTCATACCATTTTTTACAAAATGCGCAAGGGCTGCTGTAGAATTGGTTCCAAATGCAGCTCTTAAATCCGCATATTTGTTTATATAATAGTTATAATCATAAACTGCACTGTAATCTATTCCATCATATACCGTCGGAGCGCCGCTTGCGGATGTTGTACTTTGGCTTGAGCCTGTTCCTATAGATGTTACGGCATTTCTGTTTTCTCTTTTTCCATTTCTAATGTAATGAAGATAATACGACTTCAAATCACTGCCGAAAGCATTTCTTAAATCGGCATAATTGTTTTTATATACCTGAACATTAAAGGAAGCGCTAGCCTGTCTTCCCTCTTTCATACCATTATTTACAAAATGTGCGAGAGCTGCTGATGAGTTTGTGCCAAATGCAGCTCTTAAGTCTCCATATTTATTGATATAATAATTGTAGTCATAAACCGCACTGTAATCCACTCCGTTATAAACGGTAGGTGCACCACTTGTAGTTGTTGTGGTAGTTGTAGAAGCTGTGCTTCCAACGATAGAGGTCTTGGCATTTCTGCCTTCGCGCTTTCCATTGTTTATATAATGCAGATAATACGACTTAAGATTGCTTCCAAATGCTTTTTGAAGATCTACATAATTATTTTTATAAATATTTACGTTAAAATCAGCGCAAGCCTGACGACCTTCGTTCATTCCGTTATTTACAAAATGCGCAAGTGCAGCAGAAGAATTATTTCCAAATGCAGCCTTTAAATCCGCATACTTGTTTATGTAATAATCATAATCATAAACTGCGCTGTAATCCACGCCATTGTAAACGGTAGACGAAGATGATGCTGCCTCAAGCACAGTGCCTCCAAAGCACTGAACCCAGTAGTAACCGTACTGTGAACCCGGTACATAGTAGCAGGCAATTCCTATACTCTTAAAATTCTTGCTTAAGATATTGGCCTTATGTCCGGCAGAATTCATCCATCCGGTCATAACCGCACTTGGACTTTTTTGTCCTGCAGCTATATTTTCTCCGCGCCATCCAAGTCCTGACGGAAATGCAGTAAAGCAAGACGATCCATCCGGACGGGTGTGGTCAAATACAGAAGTTATCTCAACGGCTCTTACCTTTGCCGATTCAATGAGCTTTTTATCCATAGTAAGTGCCGGCAAGCCTGCTGCTGCACGCTCCTGATTGACTATATCAAGGACCTGCCATGCGTAATCCTCATTATAGCTTGCGGATGCAGCCTCAGCCTTAAGAGGCTTATCAACCACTGTGATAAATCCAAGCACCAGTGCAATACACATAACCAGTGCAAATAATCTTTTACATAAACTGTTCTTTTTTCCAAAAAACATATGTACTCCTCCTCTAAAAGACAATAAGTTTATCAAAAAAGTCGTGTTATCTAGTATCGTAAAATGAAATCACCTACAGCATAACATCTTACACGTTTCAATGTCAATAACAATGCACTTAATTTATCCTTAAAAATATTGGAAGTTCAGGGAGAAAATTACAATACATGAAAAAAGGGGACAGGTATCTTGTCACGTTATAAGGTGCAAAGCAAATCGTGAGCGTCAGCGAGATTTGCGTGTACCTTATAACGTGACAAGATACCTGTCCCCGTCATATATATGTACTAATATTTTCTAAGCTGTGCTATGTAATCGTTTATTATGCTGTATCCATATCCTTTAGCTGTTGCCCAGCCTTTGCCGTAAGGATTTTCCTGAATACCAAGCCATTCTACATAAGGTGCACAATTTCTTGTTACAAGATCAAATCTTGGATCCACACACGCATTTGCAAGTGCGTTCTTGGAAGCATATGCCTTAAGGTGCTGAACATGAGCTCTTATTCCAAGTCTGACGGTATCAAAGGATGCTCCGTTTGCTCCATCATCTGTTGCGCCAAGTCCTGCAAAATTGTACTGTTCTATGCTTACCTGTCCGCCATATCTAAGGAAGCCTGTTTCCTTCATAGACTGACAAAATGCCACGTCAACTCTAACGCCCTCTGCTACACACTCCTCATAGTAAATCTGGCAAAATGCCTCGATAGTAGGTGCATCCGAATCAGCATAATACGCCGGATAGGTTGCTTTTGCCTTATAATAAGCTACCATCTGTGCCACTGAAGTATTTGGGTCTCCCATAATTGCGGTTGTACCGGAGCTTACTGTAAGAAGTCTGTCTGCAACTCTCTTTTCGTTTTGTCCTCTGTTTATGTAATGTATGTAATATGCCGGAAGATTTGTTCCAAAGGCGGTGGATAAATCTCCGTAATTAGCTCTGTAATAGGTTACATTAAAGCTTTCCTTTGCCTGACGGCCTTCTTTCATTCCGTTATTTACAAAATGCGCAAGTGTCTTATTTTCATCACCGCCAAAGGCTGTTTTAATATCAGGATACTTATTTAAGTAATAGTTATAATCATATACCTTGCTGTAATCAACTCCGTTATAAACAGTAACTGCATTTTGCAAAGTGGTTACGCCTGTAGCCTTTCTGTTTTCCTTCTTTCCGGATTTTATATAGTGAAGGTAATATAAGGTATAATTTGTACCAAAAGCTTTTCTCAAATCCTGATATGCATTTCTGTAAGACTTCACATCAAAGTCTGCACATCCCTGTCTACCCTCTTTCATTCCGTTATTTACAAAATGGGCAAGAACTGCAGTGTCATTGTTTCCAAATGCAGCCTTGATATCAGGATATTTATTTACATAAAAGTTGAAATCATAAACTGCACTGTAATCAACTCCATTATATATGGTATCCGGATATAAAATCTCAGTAACACCGGTTGTCTTAGTACGACCTTCCTTTATACCATTGTTCAGATAATGCTTATAATAGGATGGTAAATCATTGCCAAATGCCTTTTTTAAATCAGGATATGAATTTTTATATGAAAAGACATCAAAATCTTCACTGGCCTGTCTGCCTTCTCTCATTCCATTATTTACGAAATGAGCAAGTGCTGCATCCTTATTGGATCCGAAAGCAGCCTTCAAATCAGGATATCTGTTTATGTAATATTCATAATTGTAAACCGGACCATAATCTACACCGTTGTAAATTGCCGGCTCGTATGTCTTTTCTGCCGGTTTGGTACCCGTATCGGTGTTGGTGTTAGTATTTGTATTTGTGTTTTTATTGGTATTGGTATCAGTATTGTTGGTTGAAGTATCTGCAGGTATTCCTGTTCCATCCGCATCATAACCTACTCTGTATTCTTTCTTACCATTTTTTATAAAATGCATATAATACTTCGGATAGTCTGTACCAAATGCTGCCTTTAAATCGGCATATCTATTCATATAATAATTAACATTAAAGGTTGCCTTTGCCTGTCTTCTTTCTTTCATACCGTAATTTACAAAGTGTTCAAGAACCTTTGCTTTACTGTTGCCAAAAGCATTTTTTACATCAGGATATTTTGCTATGTAATAATCATAATCATATACAGGACTATAATCTATGCCCTGATAAATGTAATTTTCATCAGCGGACTTGATATACTCGAGAATTCCCTTTGCATCTGCAGCACCAAGTGCCTGAAGCTTCGCATCTGAGCTGAGGAAATTAGCAGCATCAGAAGGATTTGAGACATAAGCATGCTCGATTATAATGCCCGGGATGCCTCTTCTTCTTGACTCATTTATTACTGTATAATAATCGGATGTATCGCCTGTAGGATATGTATCGCCATCGGTAGCATTTCTTGTAAATACGCCTCTCTTAGTTAATCCGAGTGAACCAAGCTGATTTATAATATCATTGCCGAGAGCTTGTCCTGTCTGATATGCATAATAATTGTATGGGCTTGAGTTTGGAACCCAAACCTCTGAACCGGTAGCGGTATCAGCTGTCTGAGAATTATTATGAATGCTTATGAAAAGATCTGCGCCATGGTCATATGCTATCTGTGCACGCTCTGTAAGGCTAGGCAGAGTATTATTGTCAGTTCGTGTCATATATACGGTTACACCGCTTTTTTCAAGTTCTGCCTTGCACGCAAAAGCAATCTTAAGGTTAAGGTCTCTTTCAACATATGTTACGCCATTATGAGTACGTGTTGCACCGGAATCACCAAGTCCGTGTCCCGGATCAAGCACTACTATGAAGCTTGACGGATCGGCAGAAACCACTGATTCGTTGAAGTCTTCATCATAATAATAGGTTGAACCCTCAATCTTTACATCAGTGTATCCATTTTCAGCAAGAGCTGTCTCCACGTCACCGGCAGAAACGCTTGCGCCGGATACATCATTTACTATAACACCCGGTACATCTGCCGAAGACTCGGAGGATGCACCTGAATTGTCATCTACAAGCCATGCGGATGGAGCGATATCAACGGTCTGGTCTACACCAAATACGCCATTTACACCCTCATCCTCAAGATTAATTATATATTCACTGTCTGCTACAGTGTAGCTTATGTTGATAAGCTTGTACTGTCCGGCATAGGATGAATCGCCAAAATATAAATCAAAAAGGATAAGAAAATCCTGAATCTTATCAGCCGACTTTGTGTAGCTTGCACCTGTAGTATGATTGGTATATGTAAGAACTGCACTTGTGATTCCGGCACCCTCAACGCCCAAGCTTGCTACAACATACTGTGAGCTCGGAGTTTCAACATAATCATTTTCGATAACCAGATAATTAAGAGTTAATGCATTATCCGTTTCAGAAGAAGCACCATATAATTCTTCAACTGATATTTCATCAGAAAGTTCCGGTGATGACTCTTCTGTTATTTCATCAGAAAGTTCCGGTGAGGTTTCTTCTTCCTCAATTGAAACTTCGTCAGCAGTGTTCGCATTGCTTGTTGAATCCATCGATTCTGCTGCATTTGTCACATTATCCAAATCATTTTCATCATTGGCAGCTTCATTAGCTGCGATTTCTTCAGTAATTTCCGTCTGCTCCGCTGCATATGAAGTAATACCGACATTTGGCACAATCATACATACGCAAACAAGCATAGCCATTAGCCTTTTTAAAACTTTCACTTTTCTTCCCTCTTTCTTTTCTCGACAAATTTTTCAATTAAACAAGAACGATAATAACATTTATTTAACAAATTTGCAATATTTTCTAAACATTTTCCACATTATTCCAATTTAAAAAAGTTCCGGTTTTTATAATTTCACTTATTGAACATAAGACTGATGTGGATTATAATGTAGCTATGCAGCTTTTAAAGTACATGGTACATATATGGGATTCTTATGCAAAGGGATGGCGAAATGGGTATATGGTTTGAAAATATGGAAAAGATGGATATACAAGCTGAAAGACGTAATACGGCTGAAGCAAGAAAAGCACTTGCTGAAAAAGAACAGGAGCTTGAAGATATGAAGCAAGAGCTTGGAGAGACAAAGCAAGAGCTTGAAGAGAAAGATCAAGAAATTCTAAAATTAAAAGAAGAGCTATTGAAGCTAAAAGAAAGAGTTTAATAAACGAGGAGAAATACATCAGAGAGTGTAAAATAAAGTGTGTAAGTTACCGGTAACTAAACTTACGCACTTTATTTTTTTATTAAAGTGCTGTATTCTAAAAGAAAGGAAATGAAAGGA
>CACWQH010000025.1:38968-74218 GCA_902762955.1 uncultured Lachnospiraceae bacterium | reverse complement strand
ATCTACAATCCAAACAGCGGAGAGCATTTCTATACTGCAAATGTTGCTGAAAAGGATAAACTTGTAAAATTAGGTTGGAAATACGAAGGAATAGGCTGGTACGGAGTAAAGTAAAAGAACTAAAGTAATAAATAATATATTTAAAAAAGTTTCGACCGGAGCATATTAACAGTGCTCCGGTCGAAATCATTTATATGCTATATAAAATGATATTAATATACATATTTTTTGGATTTTATAAATGTTTGAAATTGAATGTTTGGTTTAATGGTGCTAATATATGTTTTGCAAATTAAAATTCGGAGATAACGGATAATGAGTATCACAGAAGACAACAATATAAAAGAATTTAATAAGACATCTAATGAAAGTAAGGATAGCAAGGCGAAAAACAGAAGAAGTACAAGCAGTCAGGATATGCTTCACGGTGGTCTTGCCGGTAAGATGATATTATTTGCGCTCCCTCTTGCTTTAAGCAGTATACTTCAGCAGCTTTTTAACTCGGCGGATGTTGCGGTTGTCGGAAGATTTGCAGGAGATGATGCACTCGCTGCTGTTGGTGCAAATGTTGCAAATGTCGGTATATTTGTCAATCTTATAGTAGGTTCATCGGCAGGGCCAAATGTTATAGTTGCCAATCTTATCGGGCAGGATAACAAAAAGGAAGCCGAAAAGGCGGTACATACAACGATAATGATGGCAATAATCGGTGGACTTTTGCTTTCGTGTATAGGGCTTATCATTTCCAAGCCTATGCTGGTTTTGACCAATACTCCAAAAGAAGTAATGGATATGGCAGAGCTTTATCTTAGGATTTATCTTCTTGGCATACCGTTTATAATGCTGTTTAACTTTGGTGCAGCTATTATCAGAAGTAAGGGAGACACCAAGCATCCGCTTTATATAATGATAGCATCGGGTATTACAAATGTTATTCTCAATCTCATATTTGTAATCGGCTGCAGGATGGATGTTGCCGGTGTAGCTCTTGCCACACTTATATCCAATGTTTTGGCGGCTTTTTTGATTATTGTTCTGCTTGTAAAGGATGATGATTTTTTACATCTGGATTTTAAGAAGCTTCATATAGATAAAATGTATCTTGGAAAGATTATCAAGGTTGGACTTCCTGCGGGACTACAAGGCATGGTATTTTCACTTTCCAATATATTTATCCAGTCAGGTATCAATAACCTCGGCAAGGATACGGTGGCAGCTTCATCGGTTGCTCTTAATTTTGAATACTTTACCTATGATATCTCCTCGGCATTTGCTCAAACCACCGTGACCTATACCAGTCAGAATTTTGGCGCGGGAAACTATAAACGATGCAGTAAGATATATAGAATTGCCATGGCTGAAGGCATGATATTTACAGCACTTTTGAGTATAATATTTACTATATGGGCAAGACCTCTTGCCGGACTTTATACAACCAAGGAAGCAGTAATCGATATAGCGCTTATAAGAATGTTCCATGTTATGTCACTCGAAGCACTCACCGCAACATATGAGGTTTCTGCTGCCGCATTACGAAGCATCGGCTACCAGATTGTACCATCACTATTAACAGTGTTCGGTACGGTAGGCTTCAGAATCCTCTGGATGTACACGGTGTTTAAGAAAAGCCATACCTTTGAAACACTGATGAACGTGTATCCGGCATCCTGGATTTTCACAGGAATCATGGTTGTGTCGGCATATTTTATCCTGTGGAAGAAGGTCAGGATGAGGCACACCACTTGATTTAGATTTTGATTTTGTATATAATAAAACACGATAAATTTATATGATATGGAGGAAGAAAAAATGTACATTACTTGTTTGGATATGGAAGGCGTTTTAGTCCCTGAAATTTGGATAGCATTTGCCGAGGAAAGCGGAATTCCTGAATTAAAAAGAACTACAAGGGACGAGCCTGATTATGATAAATTGATGAAATGGAGACTCGGAATACTTAAGGAACACGGACTTGGATTAAAGGAAATTCAATCTACAATTGCAAAGATTGATCCTATGCCGGGTGCAAAAGAGTTTCTTGATGAATTACGTTCCATGTGTCAGGTTATAATACTTAGTGATACCTTTGAAGAGTTTGCAAAGCCTCTTATGGAAAAGCTTGGCTGGCCGACTATATTCTGTAATTCACTTGAGGTTGCTCCGGACGGAGAGATAACCGGCTATAAGATGAGATGTGAAAAGTCCAAGCTTACAACGGTTAAAGCACTTCAATCCATAGGTTATGAGACTATAGCAAGCGGTGACAGCTTTAATGACCTTGGTATGATTCAGGCAAGTAAGGCTGGATTTTTATTTAAGAGTACCGAGCAGATTAAGAAGGATTATCCGGAATTACCTGCCTTTGAAGAGTATTCAGAACTTCTTGACGCTATCAAAAAAGTAATTCTATAAGATTAATAAAGCTTATTATTTGTAAAAGTATAAGTTTAGAGATAAGACTGACAGTTTAATTATACAGGAGTACATGAAAGGACATCAGGATGGGAAATTCAGATATAAAAGATGAAAATCGTAATAAAAAGGTATGGTCTAAGATAGATAAGATACCCAAGAAAAAAGCAAGTGACAATATAACCAAAGGATGTCTTGTGCTTGAGGGCGGTGCGTTCAGAGGCGTTTTTACCAATGCGGTTGTTGATTATCTTATGTATCAGGACCTTAATTTTGAAAGCGTTATCGGAGTATCTGCCGGAGCATTAAACGGATTGAACTATGTCGCAGGACAGATAGGAAGAGGCGGACGTGTCAATCTTACTTATAGGCATAATCCAAGTTATGTAGGGTTAAAGGCTATAAAAGAAAGCAAGGGTGTATATGGCTTTGATTTTGTATTTAATGACTTTAATGAGATAGAGCCTCTTGATATGGAAAGAGTAAATAGCGGAAAGCAGAGATTTGTAGCTGTTGCGACAGCTCTTAAGGATGGCAAGCCTGCATATTTTGAGCTTGGCAAGACACCTGATATATTTCAGGCGGTAAGAGCTTCGGCATCCATGCCGTTTGTATCAAAACCGGTTATAGTTGAAGGCGAAAAATACTTGGATGGCGGAAGCAGCGACAAGATTCCATGTCAGTGGGCGATAGATGAGGGCTATGACAAGATAGTAGCTGTATCTACAAGACCGAAGGGATTTCGTAAGGATGAAAGTGAAAAAAATGCAGACAGAATAAGACGATTTTATCGTAAATATCCTGAATTTGCAGAAGGTCTTATCCATGTAAATCATTTTGAAAATGAACAGCGTGCATACATGGAAAAGCTTCATGATGAGGGAAGAATATATGTGATTTATCCAACTGATTTTATAAATGATGTCGGAAGGCTTGAGGGAGATATGGAAAAGCTCGGACATCTATACTATGTCGGATATGAAGAAACAAAAAAGCATATGGATGAGTTAAGAGCATATCTTAACAGATAAGCTTATAGAACGATAATTTATTATACTTTTTCGGATAATCATAAAGATTTATTGTTAATTCGGGAGAATAAAATGAACTATTCAAATATCATGAAATTTAAAGGTACCTGGCGTAACTATCAGGCGAGGGTTCTGGAACATTCAAAAAAATATCTTGATGATGGAAAAATTCATATAGTGGCAGCACCGGGTTCGGGTAAGACAACTCTTGGAATTGAACTGATTGCAAGGCTTTCTGAACCGGCGCTTATTCTTACGCCATCCATTACCATAAGAGAACAGTGGGAGGCAAGAATTGCAGAGGCATTTTTAAATGACGGACTTAATGCCTCTGATTATATATCACAGGATTTAAAATCCCCAAAGGTTATAACTATTTCTACATATCAGGCACTTCATAGTGCGATGAATCATTACAAGGGCATTTTAAGAGAGGACGAAACCTCATCCCAGAGCGGTAAAGCAAGCGGCGGAAAAAAGACTTCCGTAGATAATAATGCGGATGACAGTGATTTATCCTTTGATGAGGTATATTCAAAATATAACTCCGAGGAGGTCGACTATGTCGGCTTTGACCTTGTTTCAGAGATGAAAAACAACGGAATTAAGGTGCTTTGTCTGGATGAATGCCATCACCTTAGAACAGAGTGGTGGAAGGCACTTGAGGAATTCAAATCATCACTGGATGAACCGAAAATCATTTCACTTACAGCGACACCTCCTTATGATTCAACTCCTGAACTTTGGGAGAGATATATGAGTATGTGCGGTGAAATAGATGAGGAAATCGCCATACCTGAACTCGTTAAGGAAGGAAGTCTCTGTCCGCATCAGGATTATGTATATTTTAATTATCCGACAGAGGAAGAGATAGCCGAGATAGATAAGTTTAAGGAAAGAAGTAAGGAGTTTCAGGAAAAGCTTAAAACGGACAATACATTTATACAGGTAGTCAGAAGCTATACAGGTCGTTCCAAAGAGATAAATGAAAGAAATATCGATAATGAAACTAAACTTCAAAATTTATTGCAGGATCTGATATATGATAATCCGGATTCTTATGCGACGGAAGAGGGTTATATCGAAGCTCTTGAAAATGAGCTTAAAAGAGCAGGTCTTATAGAGAAAAAACAGGTATGTCTGGTTATAAATGATAATATCGAAAAGCTTCTTATGACCTCAAAGGGAAAATGTAAGAGTATAAAAGAGGTTGTTGCTTCGGAGTATAAGGGCTTCGGAGACAGTCTTCGTATGCTTATACTTACTGATTTTATAAGAAAGGAATATGAAAAGGCAATCGGTACGGAGGATGATGTTACCTCTCTTGGCGTTATTCCGTTCTTTGAACAGTTAAGACGTGAAAGTGCGTCCATGAACAATATAAGACTTGGTGTACTTTGCGGAACCATAGTAATTATCCCTGCAGAAGCAAGGGATGCTCTTTTGGAGGCAGTAGGTGACTCGGGTAAGATTACATTTTCCAAGGTAGGAAATCTGGATGAAAATGATTATCTTAAGGTAAATGCCGTTGGAGATGCACATTTTTTAACCGGTGCGGTTACCGAGGTTTTCACACAGGGGTATATAAAGGTTATAATCGGCACGAAATCTTTACTCGGTGAGGGCTGGGATTCACCATGTATCAATTCACTTATCCTTGCAAGCTTTGTCGGAGCATTTATGCTGAGCAATCAGATGCGTGGTCGTGCTATACGTATATTTAAGCCGGTTCCGGATAAAACCAGTAATATCTGGCATCTTGTATGCCTGCTCCCACCAAAGTACGGTGATGCGTCAGGTGAAAACAGCGCAGATTACAAGCTTTTGGTACGTCGTATGGATAACTTCCTCGGACTTCATTATGAGGAGGATGTAATAGAAAACGGAATAGACAGACTTTCTATTATTAAGACTCCGTTTAACGAAGATAAGGTAAATGAAATGAATGGCAAAATGCTCGAATTTGCCAATGAAAGAGTTAAGCTTCGTGAAAGGTGGCAAAGAGCTTTGGATAATTCCGAAAAGATGGAGGTTACCGAAGAAACCGCTGTCTCGGATAATGCTTTATCTAAAACCGAGTATAAGAAGAGTAAGAGCAAGGCAGTTCTTGCAGGACTTGGTGTTGCTGCGGGTATAGGTCTTTCGCTTACACCACTTGGTGCAATCGGTCTCGGTCTATCCGGCTTTTCGGCAGCTTATGGCCTTACCAAGCTTCCGAGACTGAATAAGCTTAAAACTCCGGGCAACAGACTTAAGGCGACCGGAGACGGAATATATGATGCCTTGTTAAAAAATAATTTTCTTGAAGAAAAGAATGCAAAGGTATGTGTCGAGGAAGGCAAAAATGATAAGAAGCTCATATATTTAAGCAGTCAGAATGCCAGAGATAAGCTTTTATTTGCAAATTGCATAAATCAGTTTTTTGCTCCGGTTGATAATCAAAGATATCTGCTCCTTAAATACGGAAAAAAGGATGGAGCCGATGCATTTTACAGTATTCCGGATATATTTGCGAAAAATAAAGAGAGTGCAGAAAGCTTTTATAACCATATATGTTCGTATATAGGGAACTATGAGCTTATTTATACAAGAAGTGAAAAAGGCAAGAAGATTCTTGCTGCTGCCAAGGAAAAGCTAAAGGAACAGGGCGAGGGCAGAAGCACCATGAGTAAGAGAGTCAGATAAATCAAAATTTACCCTTTAATATTAGGGTGTTTTGTGATACAATAAAACGAATGTGATAAGAGATAAAATTAAAATGCACTGGGAAAAGGAGATTAAAGCTATGCCAAAAAGAACTGATATCAACAAAGTATTAATTATTGGTTCCGGTCCTATCATTATCGGTCAGGCGTGTGAGTTTGACTATTCCGGAACACAGGCATGTAAGGCACTTCGCAAGCTCGGTTATGAGATAGTTCTCGTTAATTCTAACCCTGCAACTATCATGACAGATCCGGAGATAGCTGACGTTACTTACATTGAGCCTTTAAATGTCAATAGATTGGAGCAGATTATCGCCAAAGAGCGTCCTGATGCCTTACTGCCAAATCTTGGTGGTCAGTCAGGACTTAATTTATGTGCCGAGCTTAACAATGCAGGTGTGCTTGATAAGTACAATGTCAAGGTTATAGGTGTTCAGGTAGATGCTATCGAACGTGGTGAGGACCGTATAGAGTTCAAGAAGACCATGGACAGCATAGGTATCGAGATGGCCAGAAGTGAGGTCGCTTATTCTGTGGATGAGGCACTTGCTATAGCAGATAAGCTTGGATATCCGGTTGTTTTAAGACCTGCCTACACTATGGGAGGCGCCGGCGGTGGTCTCGTATATAATAAAGAGGAGTTAAAGGTTGTCTGTGCCAGAGGACTTCAGGCAAGTCTGGTTGGACAGGTGCTTGTAGAAGAGTCAATTTTAGGCTGGGAGGAGCTCGAGTTAGAGGTTGTAAGAGATGCTGATAACAACATTATAACTGTATGCTTTATCGAAAATATAGATCCTCTCGGAGTACATACCGGTGATTCCTTCTGTTCGGCTCCTATGCTTACAATTTCCGAGGAATGTCAGAAGAAATTGCAGGAGCAGGCATATAAGATTGTTGAAAAGGTTCAGGTTATAGGTGGTACAAATGTACAGTTTGCTCATGATCCTGTAACTGACAGAATCATTGTTATAGAGATTAACCCAAGAACTTCACGTTCTTCAGCACTTGCTTCAAAGGCAACAGGTTTCCCTATTGCACTTGTATCGGCAATGCTTGCAACAGGACTTACACTTAAGGATATTCCATGCGGTAAGTACGGAACTCTTGATAAGTATAAGCCGGACGGTGACTATGTAGTTATCAAGTTTGCAAGATGGGCCTTTGAAAAGTTCAAGAATGTTGAGGATAAGCTTGGTACCCAGATGCGTGCCGTAGGTGAAGTAATGAGTATCGGTAAGACCTACAAGGAGGCATTCCAAAAGGCTATCCGAAGCCTGGAGACAGGTCGTTACGGTCTTGGTCATGCCAAGAACTTTGATTCGCTTTCAAAGGAAGAATTGCTTAAGCTTCTTATAACGCCTTCAAGTGAGAGACATTTTGTAATGTATGAGGCTCTTCGTAAGGGTGCAACAGTTGAAGAGATATTTGATATAACTAAAGTTAAGACTTATTTTATCGAGCAGATGAAAGAGCTTGTTGAAGAGGAAGAGGAAATCTTAAAACACAAGGGTTCTATGCTTCCTGATGATATGCTCATCACTGCTAAGAAGGATGGATTTTCTGATAAGTATTTAAGCCAGCTTCTTTCTATACCGGAAGAGGATATACGTAATAAGCGTATTGAACTCGGTGTTGAAGAAAACTGGGAGGGCGTACACGTAAGCGGTACCGAAAACAGTGCATATTATTATTCTACATATAACGGAGAGGACAAGAATCCTATTAATACCGAAAAGCCAAAGATTATGATTCTCGGTGGTGGTCCTAACCGTATAGGTCAGGGTATTGAGTTTGACTATTGTTGTGTACATGCTGCAAAGGCATTGAAGCAGCTTGGTTTTGAAACAATAATTGTAAACTGTAACCCTGAAACAGTTTCAACAGACTATGATACCTCAGATAAGCTTTATTTTGAACCGCTTACCCTTGAGGATGTACTTAGCATATATAAGAAGGAAAAGCCGGTTGGCGTAATCGCACAGTTCGGTGGACAGACTCCACTTAATTTAGCCGCCGACTTGGAGAAGAACGGTGTCAAGATTCTCGGTACCGCACCTGCGGTTATCGATCTTGCCGAAGATAGAGATTTATTCAGAGCTATGATGGATAAGCTTGAAATTCCTATGCCTGAATCAGGTATGGCAACAACCGTTGATGAGGCAATCAGTATCGCCAATAAGATTGGATATCCTGTTATGGTTCGTCCTTCTTATGTACTTGGAGGACGTGGTATGGAGGTCGTATACGATGATGAGAGCATGACCGAGTATATGAATGCGGCTGTTGGTGTAACACCTGACAGACCTATTCTTATCGACCGTTTCCTTAACCATGCTCTTGAGTGCGAGGCAGATGCGATAAGTGACGGTGAGCATGCATTTGTTCCTGCCGTTATGGAGCATATCGAGCTTGCGGGTGTTCACTCCGGTGACTCGGCATGTATCATACCTTCATTACATATATCTGAAGAAAATGTAAAGACTATTAAGGAATATACAAGAAAGATTGCAGAAGAAATGCATGTAAAGGGTCTTATGAATATGCAGTATGCAATCGAGAACGGAAAGGTTTATGTGCTTGAGGCTAACCCGAGAGCATCCCGTACAGTACCTCTTGTATCAAAGGTATGTAATATCCGTATGGTTCCTCTAGCAACTGATATTATTACATCAGAGCTTACAGGAAGACCATCACCTGTACCTTCACTTAAGGAGCAGCACATACCATATTTCGGTGTTAAGGAAGCAGCATTCCCATTTAATATGTTCCAGGAGGTTGACCCTGTACTCGGACCTGAAATGCGTTCAACAGGTGAGGTTCTCGGTATATCAGAGCATTATGGTGAAGCCTTCTTCAAATCACAGGAGGCAGTACAGTCCAAGCTTCCTTTAGAGGGAACAGTTCTTATATCTGTAAACAGAAAGGATAAAAATGAGGTTGTAGAGGTTGCAAAGAGCTTTGAAGCATCAGGCTTCAATATCCTTGCTACCAGTGGAACCTATGATATTATAACTGCTGCCGGAGTAAAGGCTACGGTTGTTAAGAAGCTTCACGAGGGCAGACCAAATATGCTTGATATGATTACCAACGGAGATATCGATCTTATAATCAATTCTCCTGTAGGTAAGGACAGCATATATGATGACAGCTATTTAAGAAAGGCTGCAATTAAGGGCAGAGTTCCTTATATGACAACAATTGCCGCAGCTAAGGCTACAGCTGAAGGTATCGCATATGTAAAGGCTCACAAGGATGAAAATAACAGCATTAAATCCTTACAGGCTTGGCATAGTGAGATAACAGATAAGTAAAAGATTTAATCGTATTTCTTGGAGGACATGATGGACGAGAAGTTTAAGCAGGAGATAGAGAAGCGAAGAACCTTTGCAATTATCTCGCATCCTGATGCGGGTAAGACAACCCTTACAGAGAAGTTTTTATTGTATGGCGGTGCTATTAACACTGCAGGCTCCGTAAAGGGTAAGGCTAATTCCAAGTACGCTGTCTCAGACTGGATGGAGATTGAAAAGGAAAGAGGTATATCCGTAACATCTTCAGTATTACAGTTTAACTATGATGGATATTGCATAAATATACTTGATACTCCCGGACATCAGGACTTCTCCGAGGATACTTATCGTACACTTATGGCTGCTGATTCGGCAGTCATGGTTATAGATGCTTCAAAGGGTGTTGAGGCACAGACAATTAAGCTTTTTAAGGTCTGTGTTATGAGACATATTCCTATATTTACATTTATTAATAAAATGGATTTGGAAGCCAGAGATTCCTTTGAACTTTTGGATGATATTGAAACCGTTCTTGGCATCAGAACCTGCCCGATTAACTGGCCTATCGGTTCGGGTAAGAGATTTAAAGGTGTGTATGACAGAGATACGAAAAAGGTTTCTATGTTCCGTGCAATTTCTGTAGGCGGAGCAAAGGGTGCAGAGGAAACTGACTATGATATAGACGATGCCGCTTTAAAGGAAGAGGTTGGTGAAGAGCTATACAGTCAGTTCATAGAAGAGATGGAGCTTTTGGATGGTGCAAGTGATGAGTTTAATCAGGAGCTTGTAGATAAGGGTGAGCTGACACCGGTATTTTTCGGTTCTGCACTTACAACCTTTGGAGTTCAAACCTTTCTTGAGCATTTCCTTAAGATGACTAAATCACCTCTGCCGAGGATGTCAAATGAGGGCATGATAGAACCGATTAATGATGTCTTCTCCGGATTTATATTTAAAATCCAGGCCAATATGAACAAAGCACATCATGACAGAATTGCCTTTATGAGAATTTCATCCGGTAAATTTGATGCAGATAAGGAAGTTTATCATGTGCAAAGCGGAAGAAAGATGCGTCTTTCCCAGCCGCAGCAGATAATGGCACAGGACAGAAAGGTTATAAATGAGGCATATGCCGGTGATGTAATCGGTGTATTTGATCCGGGCATATTTTCGATAGGGGATACGATTTGTACACCTGGTAATAAATTTGAATATGAGGGTATACCTACCTTTGCACCGGAGCATTTTGCAAGACTTGTGCATCTTGATTCCATGAAACGTAAACAGTTTATGAAAGGGGTTACACAGATAGCCCAGGAGGGCGCTATACAGATGTTTCAGGATTATACGCTTGGAATGTCTGAAATAATTGTAGGAGTTGTTGGCGTTCTTCAGTTTGATGTGTTAAAATATAGATTGGAAAATGAGTACGGCTGCGACATAAGACTTGAGCCGCTACCGTATAATTATATAAGGTGGGTTAAAGATCCTACAACAGACCTTAATAAAATCAGCAGAATAAGTGATTGCAAGAGAGTTAAGGATATGAAGGATAATCCGCTTTTGCTATTCGCAAATGAGTGGTCGATTCGACTTTTATTAGAGCATAACGAGGGGTTAGAACTGGAAGAGTTCCGCAAGAACTAATGGGAGGAGAAGTAAAATGATTTTAATTGATACGCAAAAGGAAGAATTTGCCAAGTTAAAGGATATCAGGATATTTGGTAAGGATGATGAAGAACAAACCTTTAACAAGGACTTGCTTATCATCGGCTTGGGTGGTATTGGCTGCAAGGTTCTTACAAGTATTAAGGGGATGATCAGCGAGGATGTTACACCTGAAGACAATATCAATCTGCTTTATATAGATTCTGATATTCAGGCTATGCAGGCTACCATTGAAGACAGTAAGGAAGGTATAGGCCTTAATGCTCTTGAGGTTATGAGTATTTACAGACCTAATCTTGAAACAATTCTTTCAAAGGGTATAAATAATAATCCGGTTCATCCTAATCTTGCAAACTGGATGAAGAGTGATTTTCCTGATATGAATATCGGTATTGACGGGGCAAAGGGCAATCGTCAGATAGGCCGTCTTATGTTCTCAAATGCATACGAGGATATAAGAATTCTTTTGTTTGAAAAAATCGAAGAGATATATGACAAATCTGAAAGCGGCAAGCTTGATATAATCATTGTATCAAGTGTCGCAGGTGGAACAGGAAGTGGTATACTTACCGATTTGGCATATAATATAAGAGCATTTGGTAAGTCAAAGAGACTTTCAAATTATCGTATCGGTGCATGTCTTCTTACACCGGATGTTTTATTTGCGGACAGATTTATATCAGATAATCTTGAGCTTAAGAGTCTGCTCAATGCAAACGGCTGTGCAACATTAAAAGAAGTTGACTATCTTATGCGTATTGCAAACAGAAATGAGGCTTATACCTTTGAGAGCACCACTCACAGACTTTCAATGAAGGAAAATGTATTTGATTCCTGCATGATTATATCCGGAAAGCAGGATGATCAGGGTTATCTTCCTGACGGAGTAATATGCAGTGACGTTGCATATTTTATATCCATGCTTTCAAAGAATAAATTCATCGGAAACGAAAAGGCTGTAGAAGACAGAAAGCTTTTAAGAGATGCCTTCTTTGACAGAGAGGGTTCAGGATATTATAAGATATTTAATGAGTCTGACTATAAGGTGCCTATTAAGGAAATTGAAAATATCTGTGAATATGAGGTCTTTAATGAGGCAAATAAGAGACTTCATACCCTTGATAATATAGATGAAATTGCTGCAAATGATTTAAAGAATACTTTATTTGAGTTAAATCAATTTTTAGACGGAAAGCCGGGTGAACCTGTAAGCCTTGATGTTAAAGGACTCGTCAATATCAATCAGCTTATGAAACCGGATTATAAGTCCATCAAGAAAAAACAGGATACCTTAAGAACTTCCATGCCAAGACAGCTTTCTGATGTGGAAAAGAATATTCCAAGTATCATAAAACAGTTGAAAAATAAGGTATCTAGCGATATCGACAGACTGCTTAATAAGTATATGAGGGAGTATGGTCCGTTTCTTACAATTAATTTAATCGGTTCAGCAGGCTTTGCTGGAAGAGATATGGACGGAGGAATAATAGCTGAGATTAGAAAGCTTGAACAAAAGCTTGGTTCGTACCAGCCAACCGGCGAATTTAGCCGTATCATAGAATCAATCAGAGACATTGTGTCAAAGAGATTCTTTACATTTCCATCTGCAAAGCGTGAGACAGAAAACGGTTATTATGATGCATGCATAAAGGAAACTCTTGCTACAGAGAGAAATATGATTATTGACGGTATAAGTGACCAGGATTTATTTGGTGATATTATCAGAATTTTAAGACAGAAATCAGAAAGACTTAACGATATCTATGGTCAGTTCGGTGAGGATTTAAAGAATGCGGTTGAAGACCTTTCAAAGAGAGGCGGAAAGGTAATCAATTATACACTCAAGGGTGCTGCAAGACATGAATTTTTACCGTCTGATTATGTAACAGATGCAAGAATTGATGAGTTAAGAAAGGGCATAATTGAGCTCATGGTTGAGCATGAGGCTGATATTGATAATTCTCGTCCGGTTCCTGTTAAGGATATGATGGAAAGAATATATAAGAATATATTTGTAAGTGTTGGTGTATATGCTCCTGAAAAGCTTATATCTGTTGCATTTGCAGACAATAAGCCTACGCTTCAGGAAACCAATATTATGTTTGTTTCCGCTTCAAATGAAAAGCGTGATGATATTATGAACAATGCTGCAAGAGTATTTGTTGAAGGCTTAAGTGAAAAAACCGAAAAGAAGAAAATGTGCGTACTCAAGGAAGGCTCGGAGGAAAAAGTTATCAATAAGCGATACATCTCACTTCCTGCTGCAATGCCGCATTTTTCGGAAGCGGTTAAAAATATACTTATAGGTGAGCCTTACAATACACCTGAAGATACTATTGCATTTAACCATGGTGAAATCGAAATATCAATTGACGATATTCTTGTCGGAGTTCCTTTATCCTTGCTTGAATGTGCAAAGGAACTTCAGGAAGCTTACAATGCGGTTGACAGGGCTTCGTATTTTGGACTTCATACAGATGAGGTAAATAAGGATATGTTTGCATATCCGGATTTATGCTGATGTTCATTAATAAAAATTTTAAAATATGGAGGAGATAATAATGGATATTAAGGATCAGGTAACTAAAATCGTTGACAAGGTAAAAAATGATAAGGATTTTGAAAAGGAGTTTAAGTCTAATCCTGAAAAGGCAATCGAAAAGGTTGCAGGTGTTGATATACCGGATGGTATGCTTGACAAGGTAGTTTCAGGTGTTCAGGCAAAGCTCGGTGCAGGTAAGGCTGCAGATGCCCTCGGTTCTTTAAAAAAGATGTTATAAATAAAAAAATTGCTATAAAATTAATTTCTTGGAGATAGGAAAAATATGGAAAATCCATTTAAGAAAAACAGAGGATTAAAAATAATTATCGTTGGATGCGGAAAAGTAGGAAATACTCTGGTTGAGAAGCTTGTCCAGGAAAAGCATGATATAACTGTTATTGACACAAACAGCGATTTGGTTGATCGTGTTTCCGAAACCTATGACGTAATGGGAATAGCCGGAAACGGCTTCAGCTATAGAGTTTTACTTGATGCAGGCATCAATGAAACGGATGTACTTATAGCTGTTACGGAATCAGACGAATTAAATATGCTTTGCTGTACTATAGCTAATCAGGTTGGACATTGTGCAACAATTGCCAGAGTCAGAAATCCTGATTACAGTGATGAGCTTGCATATTTAAGATCAAAGCTTGGCATCTCTCTTATAATTAATCCTGAACTTGAAACTGCAAGAGAGATTGCGAGGTTACTTCGTCTTCCTATGGCGGAGGAGATTAATGCATTTACAAAGGGACATGCAGAGCTTATAAAATTCAAGCTTCCCGATGGAAATGTATTGGATGGATCACATATTTCCGATATAAGAAATTATAATTCACAGCTTCTTGTCTGTGGTGTGGAAAGAAGCGGAGAGCTTGTTATACCGGATGGTTCTTTTGTTTTAAGAGGACAGGATTATATTACTTTCATCGCAACACCTATCAATACACAGAATTTCTTTAAAAAGATTGACATCGATACGCATCAGGTTAAAAACTGTATGATAATCGGAGGAGGTAAATCCTCTTACTATCTTGCAAAGCAGCTTACCGAGATGAATATTGATGTTAAGATTGTTGAAATCAATATGAAAAGATGCGAAGAATTAAGCGCACTTATACCAAAGGCACTTATTATCTGTGGTGATGGTACGGATGAGTCTGTACTTCGAGAAGCCGGTATAGAGGAAGCGGATTCTGTGGTTCCTCTTACAGGTCTGGATGAAGAAAATATACTTATTACCTTATTTGCCAGACAATTTACTGCAGCTAAGGTAATTACCAAGATAAAGAGAAGCTCCTTCCATGATGTTATAGACAATCTTGACATGGGCAGTATACTTTATCCAAGATATATGATCTCTGAAACAATCATCGGTCATGTTCGTGCTACCCAAAATGGTATCGGAAGTAACATAGAGATGCTTTATCATATATTTGACAATAAGGCAGAAGCTATAGAATTTAATACCGAGAAGAATTCTCCTGTAGTTGGTAAGGCTCTCATGGAGCTAAAGTTAAAGGATAACCTTCTGGTTGCATGTATCAACAGAAACGGAAAGATTATTATCCCTAAAGGTGATGATGTAATACAGGAAAATGATAAGGTTGTCATTGTTACGACTCATACCGGATTTAAGGATTTAAAGGATATTCTAAAATAATATCTATTTGGAGCAGAGGATAAGATAATGAATTACAGCGTAGTTATATATGTTTTAGGATGGATTATGGATATTGAGGCAGCATGTATGATGCTGCCTTGTCTTGTGGCTGCTATATATGGAGAAAAAGAGGGATTGGGATTTTTGTATGTCGCAGTGGCTGCCGCACTTGTAGGAACAATTATAGTGATGCATAAGCCTAAAGATATGAAATTCTATCTTAAGGAAGGCTTTGTGACAACGGCATTAAGCTGGATAATTCTCTCTGTACTTGGTGCTTTGCCATTTATACTTAATGATGATATCCCTCATTTTACAGATGCTTTGTTTGAAACGGTTTCAGGCTTTACTACAACAGGCTCAACAATTTTATCCGATGTAGAAGCACTTTCACATGCAAGTCTTTTCTGGAGAAGCTTCACACACTGGATAGGTGGAATGGGAGTATTGGTATTCTTACTTGCTATTTTACCTATGGCAGGCGGTTCCAATATGAATCTTATGAAGGCAGAAAGCCCGGGACCATCTGTTGGTAAGCTGGTTCCAAAGGTAAGGGATACAGCCTTTTATCTGTATGCCATATATTTTGTAATGACCGTTATAGAGGTTGTACTTTTACTCTTTGGCGGTATGAATCCTTTTGAGGCGCTTACGATTTCCTTTGGTACAGCAGGAACAGGCGGATTAAGCATATGGAATGACAGTATTATGAGCTGTACGGTTTACCAGCAGTGGGTAATCGGTATATTTATGGTGCTGTTCGGAGTCAATTTTACCTTTTATTTTCTTCTTATATCCGGAAAGATAAAGCAGGCCTTTAAGATAGAAGAGGTAAGGGTTTATTTCATAATAATTTTTGTTGCGGTTACAACTATCGCAATAAATATATATGATAAAATCGGTTCTTTAGGTGCGACTATTAGACACTCATTTTTCCAGGTCGGTTCTATCATAACAACAACCGGTTACGGAACGGCGGATTTTGACACCTGGCCGGCACTTTCAAAGACCATACTTGTTATGCTGATGTTTATAGGAGCCTGTGCAGGCAGTACGGGTGGTGGTATAAAGGTTTCACGTTTTATAGTTATGGCAAAAACAGTGAGAAAGGAAATTGTATCCTTCCTTTTCCCTAAGAGTGTCAAGAAAATCAAGATAGAAGATAAGGTTATAGGTCATGAGACACTTCGTTCAATAAATGTATACTTCATGACATATATAATTATTTTTTCGGTATCACTTCTTCTTATTTCATACGAAAATAAGGATATGACCTCGAACTTTACGGCAGTTGCCGCAACAATAAACAATATAGGTCCGGGACTTAGCAAGGTTGGTCCTACATGTAACTTCTCCTGTTACTCGGCATTTTCCAAATATGTATTCATGTTTGATATGCTGGCAGGAAGACTCGAGCTTTTCCCAATCCTCTTACTTTTTTCACCATCCGTATGGAAGCGTAAGAAAAAAGTTGCATAGAGAAGTGTCACAAGCATGGGTGGTATAAAATAGCAGGGGGTATTGTAACATGCCATCGATTTTTTAAATCAGCGCATTCGGATTCTCTTGGTTTTGCACGAAACTGAAAACCAGCAATGCTCAAACAGTTCGGTTTCTGAGCAAACCAATTCGAATCACTCATTGCTGATTTAACAAAAATCGGGCAAATTGTTACAATACCCCTGCTATTTTATACCACCCATGCTTGTGACACGCGTAATCCAAGGCGTTATATACCTTATCCAAGACGTATAATTTCTTTCTTTAGGCGGCGTATGATTTTCTTTTCGAGACGTGAAATGTAGGATTGGGAGATGCCGAGTAGGTCGGCTACCTCCTTTTGAGTCATTTCTTCATCATTACGACCTATCCCGAATCTTAATTCAATTATGGTTCGTTCACGGTCAGATAGTATGTCAAGTGCCTGCTCAAGAAGGTTTTTGTCTACTTCATCCTCGATGTCTTTGTATATAACATCATCATCCGTTCCCAATATATCTGATAAAAGGAGTTCATTTCCATCCCAGTCCACATTTAAGGGTTCATCTATGGATACCTCTGCCTTTGTTCTCTGACTGCGTCTTAAATGCATAAGAATCTCGTTTTCAATACATCTTGATGCGTATGTGGCAAGCTTTATGTTTTTGTCTGTTTTGAAGGTGTTTATGGCTTTAATAAGACCGATTGTTCCGATAGATATTAAATCCTCAACACCGACACCGGTATTATCAAATTTTTTGGCAATATATACAACCAGTCTTAAGTTGTGCTCTATAAGAGTTTTCTTTACTTCAACATCCTCATCGTTTGCAAGCTGTTCCAAAAGGCAGGCTTCATCCTCAGGTGAAAGAGGGGGAGGGAGAATTTCAGCACCGCCTATATAATGAACTTCATTTTTGGGAAACAATATAAAATTAGCAACGCTTTTTATATTAAAGCTGAATTTATTATTGCTAACTACACTAATCATTTGAATAACTCCTCTCTATACGGCTTTCAGATTTTCATTTAAAAGAACCTGAAAATCGTTTTTTAATTTGAATCTGCTAATACCAAAGGCTATATGCTTTAATACCTTGTTTTCATCAGGAAAGTAAACCGAATCCATAAGAAATACAGGCATAAAATCACATGACGAGCTAATGGTTGAATAAGGAACAGGATATATTTTTATATGAGACAACTGTTTAAAGGCTTCATAATCCATATATCCTGTTTTTTGATAATTTGTTATAAGTACATAGGTTTTAGTATCGATAAAATTTTTCATTATTCTGTAATCTAATATCATCACCGGTTTATTGGTATAAGGATCCGATAGAGTGTTGCCGGTATCCTGATAACCCGTTACAAGTACTTTCTTTCCGGACATACATAAACTTAATTTATGATATTTTCCTGAAAGCCTTTTGCTTACATTTCTTGCCGCTAAACAAAAAAGCAAGGTACCAGTCGTAAGTGATATTAGTAAATGAAGAAAGGATAGAGCTTCACCTCCTTTAAATAAATTTATAATTCCGTAAACTATTAACATTGAAATGATTAACGCTGTATTTTTTCCTAACAGGTCGCGTATAGAGGTGGTTTTAAAATACATAATGGTCATAAAAATGTAGCTTAGTGCATAAAATAAAGGAAGAAGTATATTGTCAAAAAATATGATATATACTGCATCCGTTAGTGCACCGGTTATTAATGACCATAGGATCAGCCTTTTTAAAATGAATTGTGTGTGTAGCAGCTTGTGAGTTACTGTAAGCACACATATATTGATGACAAAGTTCCAAAAAAAGATTACATCTGCATAGACTATGTATTTCATTAACCCCTCCGTCATTTCTTATATGAAATTATAGTGTTTTCATTATGAAAAACACGTCGTAATCTGTAGCGGATTTTAAATTATTAACGACATTTTTTGACAATACCTGGTTCATCATGAAGGAACTTATATTATGATTGATAAAACAAAGCTTAGCACGGAGCTTAATCTGTCCTTAAGTGTTCCGTATGCTGAAAGAGAAAATGCGCTTGGCTTGAATGAAGGCTTTTATCCGGTTGAAGATGAATGGGAGCTTATTATCAGATATTTTGGTATGCTTGATGAGATTAATGAAGAGGTGGCATTTTCTTATATAGAATTATTTAACGGATATGCGATTATTCGTATAAAACAGGAGAATATTGATGCTTTATCCAATAATCCACAGATTATATTTATTGAAAAACCAAAAGAGGTTTATTTTGAAAGCGATTTTGAAGCAGGCAATATGGACAGCCTTGCGTATGTATCGCTTATGCCCGCCGGATACAATATTTCCTGCTTTAATTTACTTAATTATGGAATAAATGATTACGAAGGAGAAGGAGTGCTGATAGCGGTTATAGACACCGGTATAAATTATCTGCATCCTGTTTTTTTGAATAATGATAATAAAACTGAAATATATGAGATATGGGATCAGAATCTGCCCGGTAATCCGCCGTTTAATCTGAAAATAGGAAGCATTTACGAAAAAGAAGATATTGATATGCTCATAGCTGATAATAATAAAAATATAGCCTTTGATTCAAGTGGACACGGAACCGCCGTTGCCGGTATAATCAAAAGACTTGCACCGAAGGCAAAGCTTTTGATTGTAAAGCTACGGGAAAACTTTGAGAGCAGCTTTTCGAGAACCACATCAATAATGCTTGGAATTACATATGCTATAAAAAAATCCATGGAGCTTTCGCTTCCGCTTGTCATAAATTTAAGCTTCGGCAATAACTATGGAGATCATGATTCGGGAGCGATACTTGAACGATATATCGATTCTGTTGCTGATATTTCTAAAATATCAATTGTTACCGGAACGGGAAATGAAGGGGCAACGTCAAGACATACTGAATTTAATATTATGGAAAAATCCTGGTATCAGGAGGAATTTTTTGTAAGCAGGTTTGAAAGAAGTATCAATATCCAGATATGGAGAAAGTTCTCGGATGTAATTGATATATTTCTTGTTACGCCATCCGGTGCAGAGCTTGGACCGTTTAATAATTATCAGGAAACCATGAGGTTTATTGTAAATGATATGAATATATTTGTCTTAAACGGTGTTCCTTCTCCGATAAATATTAATCAGGAAACCTTTATCAGCATAATTCCCAATGATAGTTTTATTAATGAAGGTGTGTGGAAGATAAAGTTTAATCCAAAATCCATATTTGATGGAAGAGTTAATGTATGGCTTCCTGTAGCCGCATCCACAAGCTCTGAACTGAAATTTATAAGACCAAAAGAGTTCACAACCTTAACAATACCCGGAACAGCAAGAAGAGCAGTAACAGTAGGGGCATATAATCAAAATAATCTAAATTATGCTGCGTTTTCGGGAAGGGGATACAGTGTATCAGGAGATATAAAGCCTGATATAGTAGCCCCCGGAGTTGATATAAATACAGCAGCATTGGACGGCGGAACAACATTTGTGTCAGGAACCTCCTTTGCTGCACCTTTTGTAAGCTCTGCGGCCGCACTTCTTATGGAATACGGGATAACGGATGGCAATGATTTGTTTTTGTATGGTGAAAAGCTTAAAAGTTATCTTATAAAAGGCGCAAAAAAACTCCCCGGCGCAAATGTTATTCCAAATGAACGGATTGGCTGGGGAGCATTATGTGTTGCAGATTCATTTCCTGTATAAGAAACTGTTATATTTTATAGATTATTTGTGATATAAGCTTTGAGTCTGATAGGTTGGCTCATAGGTTATATTTACACCCAATCTCTTGAAGGACTGCTCATCAACCTTGGATAGAATTACCGTTGAATGAGCTTCAAGACCTTTAAGCTTTGAAAGCTGCTGCATAGCTAGCTCTGCAGTAGGATTGGTGACAGCACAGATGGATAATGCTATAAGCACCTCATCTGTATGAAGTCTCGGATTATGGTTTCCAAGATGATCAATCTTAAGCTTTTGAATAGGTTCGATAACTGTAGGAGATATGAGCTCAATCTCATCCGGTATTCCGGCAAGCTCCTTAAGCACATTAAGTAAAAGTACCGAGCTTGAACCAAGCAGATCGATGGTTTTACCGGTGATGATTCTGCCATCCTCAAGCTGCATGGCAACAGCAGGATTTCCGGTTTCTTCGGCTTTCTTTAAAGCAGCAGCTACAACAGGTCTGTCATCTATGGTTGCATCAACCTGTCTCATAAGAAGCTCAATCTTATATATCTCGTCTTTGTTTTCAGCACCACGCTTATTGGCACAAAGAGCAGTGTAGTATCTTCTTATTATTTCCTGAACAGAGGCTTCCCTGACAACCTCATCATCAGAGATACAGTAGCCTGCCATATTAACACCCATATCTGTAGGACTCTTATATGGTGACTCGCCCATAATCTGCTTAAGTATCTCACGAAGAACAGGGAATATCTCGATATCTCTGTTGTAATTTACAGCCTGCTCACCGTACTCGTCAAGATGGAAGGAGTCAATCATGTTGACATCCTTTAAGTCTGCGGTTGCTGCCTCATAAGCGATATTAACAGGATGCTTCAATGGAACATTCCAAATCGGGAAGGTCTCAAATTTTGCATATCCTGCTTTGATACCGCGTTTGTGCTCATGATAAAGCTGTGAAAGAGCTGTAGCCATCTTACCGCTTCCCGGGCCCGGTGCAGTTATTACGACAAGTGATCTTGAAGTCTCTATATAATCATTTTTGCCAAATCCGTCTTCGCTTACTATAAGAGGAATGTTGGCAGGATAGTCAGGAATAGAATAGTGCTTATATACCTTTATGCCAAGAGATATCAGTCTTTTTTCAAAAGCACAGGCTGCAGGCTGGCTGTTAAATCTGGTTATAACGACACTTCCCACATAAAGTCCTATACCACGAAATGCATCGATTAATCTTAATGTATCAAGATCATATGTAATATCTAAATCTCCACGCTTTTTATTTTGCTCTATGGCATCAGCGTTGATAACTATAACAATTTCAGCCTGATCCTTTAATTCGAGGAGCATCTTGACCTTTGTATCAGGTACAAAACCGGGTAAAACTCTTGAAGCATGGTAATCATCAAAAAGCTTACCACCAAACTCGAGATAGAGCTTACCTCCAAACATATTTATTCTTTTCTGGATATTTTCAGATTGTAATTTGATGTACTTTTCATTGTCGAATCCGATTTTCTTCATTGAAAAAATTCCTCCGGTAAATAACTGTCATTTGTCTGTTTTTAAAAATATTTCACTGAAATAGTTTACAACAATTTAAACTGCCATTCAAGTGAAAATATATAATATCAGACATTTTTGGATAAAATTTCTTAAAATATTATTAAGTTACAACAATCTAACTTGTTTTTGATTGTGAATTCTGTTAGAATTATGTTAATTATATTTATATCTAAACAATCTTTTAAATACATATGCTTTTGTGAGAGGAGAAACTATGGATAAGGTAAAAGAGGTTTTACAGTTCATTGGTCTAAAAATTATGGCACTGGGTCAGTTCTTATGGACTCATCTAAAATCAGGCTTCAAAAAATTCAGACGATGGTTCAAGCGTTATGTTAGAAAGCTTATAAGACACACTAAGGCTAAGGATTACAGCCTTTTGATATACACAATAATTGCGATTATTGTTTTCATTTTAGTGATTGTCCTTCTTGGAAAGCTGTTTTCACACGGAAAGAAAAATAAAGATAAGAAAACCACTACCGAAACAACAACAGAGATTATAACTGAAGATCCTGCTGTAGAGGCACACAATCAGATGGTAGCACAGGCAAATACTATATATCAGAATAATTCAGAATTACTTGTTCTTATAAATGGTTCACATCCTATAGCAGAGGGCTACAGCTTTGAACATTATACACTTAACTGTGGCGAGGATATAGATGCCAGAAGCCATACTGATCTTGTAAATATGCTTGAAGCCTGCAATGCAGCCGGAAATGAATACAATATTGTTTCAGGCTACAGAGACCAGACAAAACAGCAGCAGGATTTTGATGATACAGTAGCTGCACTTATGTCCCAGGAGGGATTGTCACAGGAGGATGCGGAAGCAAAGGCTGCTATGTCAGTTCAACGTCCGGGATACAGTGAGCATGAGACAGGTCTTGCTCTTGATATAACAGGTCTTGGTGCAGTAACTCTTGATGAAAGTCTTGCTTCAGATGCAACGGTTGCATGGCTTGATAATAATTGTTACATGTACGGATATATCGTTCGTTACCCACAGGGAAAGACTGATATAACCGGTGTGAATTATGAGCCATGGCACTTTAGATATGTTGGTGTAGAAGCAGCAACCTTCATGCATGATAACAATCTGACTCTTGAAGAGTTCTATCAGCTTATCGGTATGTAATTGTTATTTTGAATTATGTATCAGAAATATCAAAATAATTAACTTTTATAAATTTTTGTTGGGTTAAAGAACTTTAAATATGGATAATAAACCGAAGAAAAGGACAGTGGATAATAAAAAATCCGCTGTCCATAAAAATAATAGCTCATACAGTATGAGAAAAAAACGAAATAACAGGTACAGAAAAATAAAACTATACTATAATTTGGTTTTTATAGTTATAGTTTTATTTGTAGTTATATATGGTGCGCTCCATATATTCACAAAAAAGAAGACCTATAGAAAAGAAGGTCTTGATTATTATAATAAAGGTGAATATGAGGCTTCAATTGAGAGCTTCAATAAGGCGCTTAGTATAAATCAATGGTTTGCTGAAGAAATTGACGTTGATATTATGATGTATAAAGCGGATGCTTATATTATGCTGTCAGATTTTGCTTCTGCGGGAAGAGTCTATTCGTCCATAAAGAGTAAATACCCGGAAAAATATTATGATAATGATAAGCTTGATTTTATGATTGAATTAACTACAGCTCTTGACAGATATAAGTATGGAGATTATGTAACTACTGTTGCATGCTTTAACAGAGCGGTGGAAGCCGGATATACTGAAATGAGCATGTATGCGGCTAATTGTTATGAGCAGACAGGTAATTATGATAAAATGAAGTATAATCTTGATATCTATACCGGAAGCTTTGGGTATAATGCTGATATATGCTATAAATATGCGGCTTATTATATAGATATGGAGGATTATAACAGTGCTCTTACCAGCATAGAGCAGGGACTTTCCTTTGGCGACAGTATGTATACCCAGGAATTTTTATATACGCAGATAATTTGCTATACAAAGGTTAACAATTATGAAAAGGCATACGAGCTGGCTAATGCTTATGCGGAAAGCTATCCTGATGATACAAAGGGTATCGATATAAAAGCATGGCTAGACACAAGAGTAAATCCTGACACAGAGGTTATCAATGATATATTTAATCAAAATGATCTTCCGGATAATAATTCAGAGGATAATTTTGATGAGGATAGTCAGGACGATGATTCAGAAGATAATTCGGATGAGGATAATATATCAGAAAATTAAATATGATTTCGGAACTTTTTAATTATTATTGTTATTATTAGATTAAGACAGGTAAATTTTTTATGTATGAAAATGATAAAGAGGTAGAAAAGGTTATTCTTTTTGCGGTTGACCTTGATAACGGCGAGGATGTAGAAGCCTCATTGCAGGAGCTGGAAGAACTTATTAATACTGCAGGTGCTGTTGTGGTCGGAAAGCTTATACAGAACAGGGAAAGACTTGAAAGCGGTACGTACCTTGGAACAGGTAAGCTTGAGGAATTAAGCGATATGGTATATGAACTTGGTGCCACAGGTGTATGCTGTGATGATGAGCTTTCGCCGGTACAGATGAAAAATATTGAGCTTGCTTTGGATACCAAGGTTATGGACAGAACCATGGTTATACTTGATATATTTGCCGGAAGAGCTACAACCAAGGAAGGTAAGATTCAGGTGGAGCTTGCCCAGTTAAAATACAGATCTCAAAGACTTATAGGTGCAGGTCTTTCCATGTCAAGACTCGGAGGAGGTATAGGTACAAGAGGTCCCGGTGAGACTAAGCTTGAGGTTGACAGACGTGTCATAAGGAGTCGTATAGCCCATCTTTCAAGGGAACTTGAAGAGGTGAAACAGCATAGACAGACCATGAGAAAGCAGCGTATGGAGGGAAGTGAGCCGATTATATCCATAGTCGGTTATACCAATGCCGGAAAGTCTACACTGCTTAATTCTCTGACAGATGCAGGCGTTTTGGAAGAGGATAAGCTTTTTGCAACTCTTGATCCTACATCGAGAAATTATAAGCTTGCTAACGGGCAGGAGATTATACTTACCGATACAGTCGGCTTTATAAGAAAGCTGCCGCATCATCTGATAAACGCTTTTCGATCAACCCTTGAAGAAGCTAAATATGCTGATATAATTCTTCATGTGGTGGATGTCTCAAATCCGCAGGCTGACAGTCACATACTTACCGTTTATGAGACCTTAAAGGGACTTGGTATAGTTGATAAGCCGATAGTTACATTGTTTAACAAGATAGATAAGCTTGAAGAAATGCCGATATTAAAGGACTTTAAGGCTGATAAGGTTATTAATATATCTGCCAAATGCGGAACCGGCTTTGATGAGCTTTCGGATACGCTTGCTGATATAATTAATAACAGCAGAACCTATATTGAGAAGGTTATACCTTATCAGGATGCCGGACTTATAAATAAAATCAGACAAAGCGGCAATCTTTTGTGTGAAGAATACAGAGAGGATGGAATTTTTGTTAAAGCATATGTTGATAAGAACTTTAACATATAATTTTTAGATAAACTATGAATTTACCAAAAACCTTTGAAGAAAATATGAGAGGGCTTTTAGGCGATGATTTTGATAATTATAAGAATTGCCTTGATGAGCCCATGCATCATGGAATTAGGATTAATACAAGTAAGATATCTGTAGAGGATTTTCTTAAGATTAATCCTTTTTTGCTTAAAAAAGTTCCGTGGTGTGATAATGGATTTTATTTTGATGAAAATATCGATAAACCATCCAAGCATCCGTATTACTATGCCGGACTTTATTATATTCAGGAACCTAGTGCTATGACTCCTGCTTCGGTTATACCTATAGAAGAGGGCGACAGAGTGCTTGATGTATGTGCTGCTCCGGGAGGTAAATCAACAGAGCTTGCTGCAAAGCTAAACGGAACAGGAGTATTGATTTCAAATGATATAAGTGCATCGAGGGCAAAAGCACTTTTGAAAAACCTTGAGGTTTTCGGGGTTGATAACTATATAATTACAAGTGAAAATACTCATAAGCTGGCAGAGCGTTTTGAGGGATATTTTGATAAAATTCTTGTTGATGCACCTTGCTCCGGTGAGGGAATGTTCAGAAAGTCAAGTTCCATGATTACTGCCTGGGAAAATAACGGTAATCAGTTATTTGCCGATATGCAAAGAAATATACTTTCTGATGTGGCGGTTATGCTTAAGCCGGGAGGAGTTATGCTTTATTCCACCTGTACATTTTCACCGCTTGAAAATGAAAAATCGATAGAATACTTGCTTTCCCTTGACGATAGGTTTGAGCTTCTTGATTTCGATAAGTATGAGTTCTTTGATAACGGTCATCCCGAGTGGGGAGATACGGACAACATGGAGCTTAAAAAATGTGCCAGACTTTGGCCGCATAAAATAGAGGGTGAAGGACATTTTGTGGCACTGATTAAGAAAAAAGATGAAGGAGAAGTCTATGCGCATTGCGGAAGCTATGGCTTAAAAAAGGTCAAGCTTGATGAGGCGGCAAAGGATTTTTTGAATAGAATTAAAAAGAATATTAATCTAGACAGACTTGAGATTAATAACGATAAGCTTTATTATATCAAGGATACTCTTCCGGATGTAAAAGGTCTTAGAACGCTTCGAAACGGACTCTATCTGGGGGATATAAAGAAGAACAGGTTTGAACCGAGCCAGTCCCTTGCCATGGCTCTTAAATGTGATGAATTTGATAATGTGGTTGATATATCTTCAAAGGATGAAAGAGTTATAAAGTACCTTAAGGGTGAAACCATAGAGGCTTGCGGAAAGGATGGATGGGCACTTATATGTGTTGATTCATATCCGCTTGGATGGGGAAAGCTTAATAACGGAACCTTAAAAAATAAGTATCTTACGGGATGGAGGCTTATGTCATGAGGATAGCTGTTGTAACCGGAGCATCCTCCGGAATAGGAAAGGAATTTGTAAAGCAGATAGCAAATAGATACAGAACCCTTGATGAGATCTGGGTTCTGGCCAGAAGAACCGAGCGCCTTTTGGAATTGGCAGAGGAGATAAAGTCAGTAAAGATCAGATGCTTTTCCTGTGACCTTACGGATAAGAGAAGATTTGTAAAATATAAAAATGCATTAAAAAAATATAATCCGTCTATCAGAATACTTGTAAATGCGGCAGGCTATGGGATAATCGGTACATTTAGAGAATTAAAGGAAGAGGATAATGTCGGTATGGTCGAGCTTAACTGTACGGCACTTACCCGTATGATAGATATATCTCTTCCGTACATGTCAAAAAAGCAGGCAAATATCATTAATATGGCTTCTTCGGCTGCATTTTTACCTCAACCTTCGTTTGCGGTTTATGCTGCAAGCAAGTCGTATGTGCTTTCGCTTTCGCAAGCTTTAAATCAGGAGCTTAAGAAAAGGCGCATAACCGTAACTGCTGTATGTCCGGGACCTGTAGATACGGAGTTCTTTGATATAGCAGAGGTTTATAACAGCGTAAAGGTATATAAAAAGCTTTTTAGAGCAAATGCCTGTGATGTGGTTTCGCTTGCATTAAAGGATGCATATCATAAGAAAGCTGTATCTGTATACGGTTTTTCGATGAAGGGCTTTAGACTGCTTACAAAGCTTTTACCACATGGTTTTATGGTGAAATTTATAAAATAAGGTTTGGAGAATAATATGCTTAATAAACATAAAAAAGGTGAGTACGGATATATAGAATCATATAAGAAAAGCAAGCTGATTGTATCGCTTATATTTGCGGCAATGATTTCATTTATAATTATAACCATGCTTATTATGTTTGGCTCAACACAAAGGGTTATGGTTATATTTGCGATTTTGCTGGTTTTGCCTTTTTCTAAATTTTTAATCGGATATATTATGTGTGCGACCTTTAAGTCTTTATCTAAGGAAGACTATGAAAGAATTTCCAGGGAGACAAAGGAAGCCTCGGGAAATCTATTATATGATGTGGTTATTACACGTACAGAGGGGATGAAGTTTTATCAGTCCATGTACATTTGTAACAGCCGCATATATGCATATGTTGAGGATAAGAATTTTAATGAAAACAAAAAAGCTTATGAGACATGGATTAAGGAGTGTGTAAGCGGTACAAAGTTTGAATATACGATAAAGGTATTTTCAAATCAGGATGAATACATCAAAAAGGTTAATTCGGTTTCTTCTGCCAATGATAAAACAGTAAAGATAGATAAGCATATAGTTGAGAGAATACTTGTTACCTGTGTCTGATATGCTGTGATTTAAGTTTAAATATTTTTTCGTTTTAGTTGAAATAAAGCATTAACAATATTTATATGAAGAGAAATATAGTATGAGAGAAGTTATAATCGGAAAAAATGAAGATGGACAAAGACTAAATAAATTTCTTATGAAATATCTTAATCAGGCACCCTCGTCATTTGTATATAAGATGCTTAGAAAAAAGAATATTAAGTTAAATGATAAAAGAGCGGATGGAAGTGAGATAGTTTCCATCGGAGATTCCGTAAAGATTTTTTTGAGCGATGATACCATAGATAAATTTAAAAGCGGCATAACGGATGATTATAATCAAAAAAAATCAAGAGAAATATATAAGATTGATAATGATATTTTATATCAGGATGCGGACATAATAGTAATCAACAAGCCTGTCGGCATTCTTTCGCAAAAGGCGGGAAAGGATGATTATTCGGTTAATGAGGCTGTGGTTGATTATACCTTGAATAATGGTATAATTTCCAAGGAAGAGCTTAGTACTTTTAAGCCTTCCGTTTGTAACAGGCTTGACAGAAATACCTCAGGTATTATATGGGCAGGTATATCCTTAAAGGGAAGTAAGGAATTGTCACAGGCGTTTAAGGGTAGAAGTATTGATAAGTATTACTATACAATAATAAAGGGAAAATTTGATAATAAACTGATAGTTGATGGCTATATAAGCAGGGATGAGAATAAGCTTATATCAAAGGTTATAACCCGGGAAAAGTACGAGGAACTGTCAAGTGATACAGCAGATGAACGCCTTGATTTAAATAGTTATACGCGCATAGAAACAGGGTTTTATCCTGTTTCATACGAAAATGATTATACACTTATTAGGATAAAGCTTATAACCGGAAAGACACATCAGATAAGGGCTCATTTAAAATGTCTTGGATTTCCGGTAGTAGGTGATGTAAAATATGGTGATAAGGATGTAAACTCATATATGAGAAGTAAATACAACCTAAGAAATCATCTGCTCCATGCGGGAGATGCCTGCTGGAAGGAAAAGTCAATCAGTGTTCACGCTGAATTGCCCGATATTTTTAAAAGGATATGTGATGGAGAGGGACTTAAATGGCAACCTGGAATTCAAGAGGATTAAGAGGCTCTACATTGGAGGAGCTTATAAATTATTCAAATGAAATATATAGAGAAAAAGAGCTTGGACTTGTTCAAAAAATTCCTACACCTATCACACCGGTTAAGATTGACAAGGAAAACGGCAATATAAGCCTTGCTTACTTTGAGAAGGATTCGACAGTTGATTATATAGGTGTGGTTCAGGGGGTTCCGATATGCTTTGACGCAAAGGAATGTGCCTCCGATACATTTTCGCTTAATAACATACATGAGCATCAGATAAAGTTTATGGAGGATTTTGAAAAGCAGCAGGGCATAAGTTTTTTGATTATTATGTTTTCTTTAAAAAATGAGTTTTATTATATGAGATTTTCTGAGCTAAAGAGATACCTTGACAGGGTTAAGGATGGACATGCAAAGAATTTCAAATATTCAGAGCTTGATAAAAATTATTTTATACCTTCTGAGGCGGGTGTTGTGGTTCATTACTTAAGGGCACTTATGAAGGATTTGGAAGAAAGGCGGAATTGATTATGTATGATTTTTACAAAACAGCGGCTGCGGTACCTGATTTAAAGGTGGCGGATGTGGTTTACAACAAAAACAAGATAATTGAAAAAATTGATGAGGCGGCAAAGGAAGGGGTTAATCTTATTGCATTTCCGGAGATGTCTTTAACGGGTTATACCTGTGGAGATTTATTTTTCCAAAAGAGTCTGCAGGATAAGTGTAAGTCTGCTGTTAAGGAACTTATTGCTGTTTCCTCTATAGTGGATATGGTAATTATATTTGGTGCTCCGCTTGTTATAAATCATCAGATGTATAATGCCGCCTATGTTCTTTATAAGGGAAGCTTAAAGGGCATAAGTGTTAAGACATTTTTGCCTAATTATAATGAATTTTATGAAAAAAGATGGTTTTCATCTGCCTTAGATCTCGATGTAAATAAGGTTACACTTTCTGTTGTATCGGATATAGAGGATGTAAAGGATGATTATGAAATACCGGTGGGAAATGATCTCGTTTACTCCATAAATAATGATTTTAAGTTCGGAATCGAAATCTGCGAGGATATGTGGGCTCCTGTTACACCATCCTCATGGCTTGCCATGGCAGGTGCGGAGCTTATAGTAAATATCTCTGCAAGCAATGATTTGATCGGTAAGAGGGAATACAGGAAAAATCTTATAATCAGTAAATCTTCAGCTCTTTTGTGCGATTATCTCTATGTATCGGCAGGAAGCGGAGAGTCAAGTACCGATCTTGTATTTTCAGGTAACAGTATGATAGCTGAGTACGGAAAGCTTCTTAAGGAAAATTATGATATCGCAGATAATAATTATCTGCTTATAAGTGATATAGATCTTGGCCGCATCAGAGCTGATAGGGTTAAATCCAAGACATACAAGGATACCTATAGAGTGTATGGCAATGATAAAAATATAAGGACGATTAATTTTAAATCTTTTGGTGAAAGCTTTGGTTCTGATGCAAAAGATTATGAGATTGATGCACATCCTTTTATTCCAAGCGGTGAAAGAAAGCGTTTGGACAGATGTATGTCTATTTTTGCGATGCAGGTAGGCGGCCTTATCAAGAGACTTAGTGTTACCGGAACCAAGATGGTTGTCGGAGTTTCGGGAGGCATGGATTCAACACTTACCTTGCTGGTATGCGCCCAGGCTTTAAAGAAACTTGGAAAGCCTATGACAGACCTTACCGGTATAACTATGCCTGCTTTTGGTACAACAGACAGAACCTACAATAATGCTGTGGTTCTTATGGAAACTCTCGGTATAACCGTTAAGGAGATACCTATTAAGGAGGCATGTCTGGTGCATTATAAGGATATCGGACATGATACAGAGATTAAGGATATCACCTATGAAAATGTTCAGGCAAGAGAACGTACACAGGTGCTTATGGATTATGCCAATAAAATCGGAGCTATAGTTGTTGGAACAGGTGATTTATCTGAACTTGCACTTGGCTGGTGTACCTATAACGGCGACCAGATGAGTATGTACGGTGTAAATGCAAGCATACCAAAGACTTTGGTTAAATGGCTTATAGACAGTGTAATTAAAGAGGGTATATTCCCTGAAAGTTCAGAAGTATTGAAGGATATCATAGATACACCTATAAGTCCTGAACTTCTTCCGCCTGATGAAAACGGAAACATAGCTCAAAAGACTGAAGAGTCGGTAGGTCCGTATGAATTACATGACTTCTTCCTTTACTATATGATGAGATTCGGCTACTCACCTTCAAAGGTTTACTTCCTTGCTAAGAAGGCATTTATGGATACTTATGAACCAATGACAATTCTTAAATGGATGAAAATGTTTTACAAGAGATTTTTCTCACAGCAATTCAAACGCAGCTGTATGCCGGATGGTGTAAAGGTTGGTTCTGTAGCTCTTTCGCCAAGAGGTGACTGGCGTATGCCGTCGGATGCAAGTGCAGCCATTTGGATGCAGGAAATTGAAACACTTTGAGGTCGATTGGAGTGCATGGTATAAAAAGCCTTGTAACTTCAACAAGGTACTATACAGAGCGCGTTCGCACTCATTGAAACAAGTAGGAGTACTAAGCTCAAAATAATTAAGATTTATTATGCCTCTTTTGAATAAATTCAAGAGGCATAATAAATCTTTTATTTTTCGCTAAGTGCTCACTTGTTTCAAAAGGCTCTGTATAGTACCTGTTGTCATTACAGGGCTTTTTATACCGCACTCCAACCGACACATGCTGCGCATGTGATTGCTACTTTAAGTATATTGAATTAATTGTGATTTTAAATATTTTTTCTAATATTGTAGATGATGTATACGAATGATAAAATTTAATAAGTTTAATTTGAATTTTTTTATTTAGATTGCTTAATATAGGAGGTATTTATGAGATTGAAGAGGTTTATTACAGCTGTTTTGTGTGGAGTTTTGCTTTTGACAGGTAGTGGAGTGGCGGATTTAAATGTTTTTGCAGAGGAAAATGATTTGGATGTATCCGAAAGTGTAACTGAGGAAGATGATATAGAGACTGAGGCGGAAACAATAGATTATGATAATTACGACATGGATATTGCCTTAGAACGTGATGAGAATGATCTTTTAGGCGCAGGTTCATCAGCTAACGATAGTGACTATGCAACTATTACATATACAACTAATGTAAATGTAACGCCAAAAGAGGATATAATTAACAGAATTAATGAGATAAGATATGAAGCATTTGTTGAAGGTATAATAGATGCGTATGTTCCTGTAATATGGTCCTCCGAGCTTGAGGCTATAGCTTTCCAAAGAGCAGCGGAATCATCAGTTTTTTGGGGCCATACCAGACCGGATGGAACAAGCTGTTTTACATGTGAAACGGAAAACGGATCAAGCAGCTGGGGTGAGATTATCGCTAGTCCTTCAAATGCAATAAGTGCCATCAATCTTTGGTATACTGAAAAAGATGATTATGTAAATCATACCGGTGGAGTTACAGGACATTACACTCAGTTGATATTTTCTAAGTATATTGGAATAGCATCATGTGGTGTTACAGTTGGTGAAACTGCAAGCTATCAGCAGGGTACAGAAGAGCAAATATGTACCTCGGGTACAAAAACTGTATCTATGAAGGTAAGTAAAAGCAATTTAAGTAAGCTTGATTTTGATTATGATGGGGTTGAAAGTGATGGAACAATAACCGTAAGTAGGGGTTACACTAAAAAAATAACTCCTGTTGTATCAACAAATGATGGATGGACAGGATGGAATGATGTGATAAGTGCAGTTGGTACATATACCTCAAGTGATACTTCTGTTGTAACTGTAGATAATAACGGAAATGTTAAAGGTATATCTGATGGTAAAGCAACAATTACATTTAAAGATGGTCCGTTTACACAATCCTTTGAGGTTTTTGTAAAAAGTAACGTAGATATGTATCGTCTCTACAACCCAAACAGTGGAGAACATTTCTACACTGCAAGCACAACTGAAAAGAATAACCTTGTTAATTTAGGCTGGAGATATGAGGGCATAGGCTGGAAGGCACCGGTAAGCTCTAATACACCGGTATACAGACTTTACAATAAAAACGCAGGTGACCATCATTATACAATGAATGAAAAAGAGAAAGATTATCTTGTAAGTATAGGATGGAAATACGAAGGAATAGGATGGTATTCGGATGATGCCCAATCAGTTCCTTTGTACAGACAGTACAACCCAAATGCCAAAGCAGGAAGCCATAACTATACCACAAGCAAGGCGGAAAATGATAACCTTGTCAAGCTCGGATGGAGAGGCGAAGGTGTCGGCTGGTACGGTGTGAAGTAGTATATAATAAAAGATTGAATATGTAATTATGCATATTCAATCTTTTTATTTGAAAATATGATTATAAAAAAGAGTATGCATAATTGCATACTCAATTTTTTTGAATCCGGATATGGCTTTTTTGATTATCTTGAATTATGATATTATTTATGCTATAATACAAATAGATAATATATTATATAATTTATTGACATTTAGAGATAATATATAATATATTATCCGCATAATACATTTTTGATGGAGGTTTTTATGCCGAGGAAAATAGTTTGGGAAACACCTGAAGATATAAATAAAACAATAGCAAATAATTTAATAAATATCAGAAAAAGAAAAAAGATAAGTCAAAAAAGACTAAGTGATATGAGTGGAGTTAGCTACGGTTCAATTAAAAGATTTGAAACAACAGGTGAAATTTCACTTAGTTCTCTAACAAAACTTGCTGTTTCACTTGATATTTCAGATGATTTAAAAAATTTGTTTACCGGTACTTCTTATAATAATATTCAGGAGGTTATTGATGAAAACAGGTAAGTTGGATGTTTTTTATAATGAAAAACATGTAGGTACTTTGGCAGAAATGAAAGATAAAAGGATAGCATTCGAATATTCAGATACATGGCTCAACGATGGTTTTTCTATAAGTCCTTTTTCTCTTCCGCTTGAAAAAAAGGTATTTGTTCCAAAAGGCTATACATTTGGAGGACTTTCTGGAGTGTTCTCCGATAGCCTTCCTGATGCTTGGGGAAGACTTTTACTTGATCGTTTGCTTAAAAATAATGATATTAATCCAGATAATATAAGTGAATTAGACAGATTGGCCATCATAGGAGATAGTGGTATGGGCGCTTTATGTTATAGGCCGAGTATTAAGTTGAAAAATGAATTTCATGAAGAATACGATTTGGATTTAGATACCATATCTGATTCTTGTAAAGACATCTTAAAATCGAAAACTTCAGATAATCTTGATTATCTATATAAATACGGTGGTTCAAGTGGTGGTGCCAGACCTAAAGTTTCAATAAATTATGAAGGAGATGAGTGGCTTATAAAATTCCCATCTCACATCGATGATGAAGATATAGGCTATATGGAATACGAATATAATGAATGTGCCGAAAAATGTGGTATAAGAGTTGCAAAGCATCGACTTTTTGATTCTTTAAAATGTAAAGGATATTTTGGAAGTAAAAGATTCGACAGATTAAGTACATCCAAAGGTGATAAAAGATATCACATGCTTACCGCTTCCGCCATTTTAGAAGCTGATTTTAGAGCACCGTGTCTGGATTATAATGATTTGATAAAATTGACAAGAATCTTATCAATTGATAATAAAAAAGAAGTTGAAAATATTTTCAGACTAATGTGTTTTAACGTTTTTGCACATAACAGAGATGATCATGCTAAAAATTTCACTTATATTTATTACGAAGATAAAGATATATGGTTGATGAGTCCGGCATATGATTTGACTTACAGTTCAACATATTATGGC
>CACWQH010000025.1:0-38914 GCA_902762955.1 uncultured Lachnospiraceae bacterium | reverse complement strand
CGGTAAATGGAAATGGTATAAATCCTTCGATAGAAGATATGATAAAAGTAGCAGAAAAAAATGGCTTGAATAAAAGGAAAGCAGATGTAATTATAGATGAAGTCAGTCATAAAGTTAAAGAAATGCTTGATAATTATACCAAAATATAAAACGAAATCATCCGGTTTTTTTATAAAAAAATAAAAAATCGAAAATTTGTTCGAAAAAAGTATTGACAACCGAACAAATGTGCGATATAGTATTCATATCAAAACGAACACATGTTCATAAAGGTTCAAGGAGGGACAAAGATATGAATATTAGAGATATTGCAGGTTTTATACACAGACATTATAAATTATCAATTATTATAATCGGAGCAGCTCTTTTTATAGCAGTTTTAATGTTTGGTGCTGATAAGAAAGAGAAGATGGCAGATGCTTCAACTTACAATGTTAAGTATTTTAAGTGCATCACTATTGATTCCGATGATACTTTATGGAGTATTGCTGAGGAGAATATGTCGGAAGAGTATTCTTCAATTAACGATTATATTGATGAAGTTAAGAGCATTAACAATCTTATAGGGGATAAGATTTACAGTGGTGCGACTTTGGTTGTTCCGTATTATGCAGCACCGGTAGAACAGGCTCTGGCTAATTAGCTTTTTATACATTTCACATACTTTTTACCCTTGGGAGCGAACAATTATTTATTTGTTCGTTCCCTTCTCATTTTTAAAGATTATAATTTAGATGTTATCACATAATTTGATTTTGCTTGATTATATTAAATGATATTTATTGCATTTTTATATATTTTTGTGTGGAAATTTCTTTGATAATAATATATAATAATCTAGTATATTAATGTATAAATACTATTCTATATTAACTGATTTTTTTAGATGAGATTATATCAATTATATTAGTTATATTATTATTTGATATTTAGGAGGTTATTTATGAAAGTTCGCGGTATAAGTGTAACTATGAAATTAATTCTCGGTATTATTGTATTTCTTATTGTTTCTGATACCTTGCTTGGAATAACTATTTATAACAAATCCAAGAATTTGCTTGTGAGTCAGATTAAGGAAAATGCAAAGAATACTTCTGCCTGTGTGGCTGCATCCATTGATGGTAGTGAGCTGTCTTTGGTTGGAAATGATGAATCCTATGTCGGTACCGATGAATACAATAGTATTTTAAATAGTCTGGCTGTTTTCAGAGATAACAGTGGTGTAGAGTATGTGTATACAATCAGAAAAAATGAAGAGGGAGTAAATGTCTTTGTTGTTGATTCGGATCCTGATGAACCTGGTCTTCCGGGTGAGGATTTTGGAGATGACTCAGATGAGGTTGACAGAGCTTATAAAGGAGAATCTGTTGTAAATAAAGAACCATATACTGATGAGTGGGGAACTCATATAAGTGCATACAGTCCTATATATGATGGTAATGAGGTTGTAGGTCTTGCGGTTATAGATATCAGTATGGAGTGGAATGAACGCCAGAGTACAGGTATCGCAAAGCTTATCATAATCATTTGTGTGATTTTGTTTGCAATTGGTATGTTTATTATGTTCATTATAGGTAAGATGTTCAAGAAACAGTTCTGCTTACTTAATGACAAGGTTAAGGAGCTTGCAAACGGAGATGGAGATTTAACCAAGCAGATAGATGTTAGAACCGGCGATGAGTTTGAGGTTATTGCTAAAAATATTAATGAGCTTATAAATTATATAAGATACATAATGAGTAATATATCCGAAAGCTCGGTTAAGATCAAAGCGTCTTCTGACAATATTGCAAGACGAGTTGGTCAGGCAGGTGTAAATGCAGAGGATGTAAGTCTTACCATGGAGGATATGAGTGCTGCTATGGAGGAGACCACAGCATCAATTAATCAGATTGATGAGCTTATGACCGGGATAAATGATGCATTTGCAGGAATAGTAGAACAGGTTGAAACAGGAAGAGCTTATTCTAAAGAAGTACGTGATGATGCTGAAAGCACCGGAGCAAAAGCTATTTCCGATAAGGATAATGCTGCTGCAAGAGTTGATGAGATGGCTAAATCTATATATGAGAAGATTGAAAAATCCAAGGCTGTTTCTCAGATAGATGTACTTACAAACAATATCCTTTCTATCACTGAACAGACAAATCTTCTTGCATTAAATGCAAGCATAGAGGCTGCGAGAGCAGGTGAGGCAGGACGTGGATTTACTGTTGTTGCAGGCGAGATTGGAAAGCTTGCTATGGATTCGGCTGAAGCTGCATCTGAAATTCAGACCGTATCCGATGAGGTTGTTGCAGCGGTTAATGAGCTTGCACAGGAAGCAGAAGATATGATTGTATTTATCCATGAAGTAACCATGAATGGATATAATGAGCTTGTTACCACAAGCGGTGATTATGAGAAGACAGCTGAAAGATTTGACAACATGATGACTGAATTCGAAGAATTGAGTAACAGTGTACAGCATAATATCGAAAGCATTAAGGAAGCTACCGAATCAGTTGCCAAGGCGGTTGAGGATACTGCAAGCAGCGTCGTTTCCGCAACTGAAAAATCCGTTGATATGTCTAATTCCATTAAGGAAATCGGCGGTGAGGCAGATTCAAGCAATGATATTTCAAATGCACTTTATGATGAGGTTAATAAGTTTAAACTTTAGTAAAGGGGCATGAGCCTTCTCACATACAATAAACAGGTGGTTGTGATTGCAAATTTTGTTATTGATTTTAAACAAATCGGGCTAACTGCAATCATAACCACCTGTTATATTGTATGAGAAGGCTCATGCCCCTGACACACTTGACATTTTTTCATAATTTAGCGTAAGGTTTAAAATTAAATGCGACAAGAGAATTTAAACGATTCTCTATCGCATTTTTTATTGTATTATAATCTAAATGTGGTAGAGATTCTCTGCCACATTTTTTATTTTGAAAAGGAGATTAGTAATTATGAGAAAAGCAGAAATATCCGAATGCGAATTAATAGTTATGAAATGTGTATGGGATGCAGGAGAACCTGTTGTTTGTTCAACCGTAATCGAAAAGCTAAAAAAGGATTATGACATAGACTACGCAGAAACAACTGTTTATACATTCCTTAAGAATCTTAAGCATAAAGGGTTTATAGATTCTTATAAAAAAGGAATAACATTTTTTGTTCCAATAATTGATTTTGAAGAATTCAGAAAGAAACAAGTAAAGAAGTTTATAGATTTTTGGTTTGATGGCGATAAGGATAAGTTTATAAGTGAAGTAAAAAAAATATATAAATGAAGCTTATAAAAAATTATAGGTTACTAAATCAGAAAGGAGGATAACAATGGCTCAGGAACCTGAACAAAAGAAGAAACGAAAGTATAAGCGTATAAATTATACAGATAGAAAGAAAATTAAAGGAATGTTGGATGTTGGCTGCAACGTTGAATTTATAGCTTATAGTATAGGTGTTAACAGGGCAACCATATATCGTGAGCTTGAAAGAGGTGGTGTGAAGAAAGATGTTTTGAAACAACATCGCTATGACAGATATAAGGATTTATACGATCCTGATACCGCACAAAAGGCGATATAGTGAATTAATCATTTGAGCAGATAGAAAGAATGGAGTAAGGCTCTATGGATATTAATTGTTGTACATTTAGCGGAAAATTAAATACAAGTTATCGCACGTATAATATTAAAAATTCTGACAAAACATTTGGAGTTTTTACATTTACAAATCAGTCTATAACTGACCATACGATTGTTAAGGTTTTTGTATTTGATGAGATTTTAAATAATATGTGTAAGAACTATCTTGTTTTTAAGAATAAAGGCAAGATTCTATCTGTATGTGGTAAATTGTCAATCGGTTTTGACTCAGAAGGACATTGGGAAATACAGCTTATAGCTTTTGCTATCAATCTAATTGATAGGTTTCTTTCTACAAAAGAAATTGATGATAATAAGGTTGATTTTAATGATTAACAGGAGATTTTAAAGTGGAAAGTTGGGTTATTGATGAAAATTACATAAAAAGAATTTTGAAAAATCGAGAACGGATTTTAAAAAATATTAATGACCGAAGAACAAATATTGCGGAAAGGATCCGTAGTACAGAAGAATACCTGGATATGTTTTTGACATCACATCATAATGACGGTATTAAGTCGAAAAACTATATTTTTGACTCAACATTTGCGGCGGTTGTTAAGAGAGAAGAATCCGGGAAGAGAGAGTACCTGCTTCAGTTGCAATCTGAATTTAGTGAGCTTATAAAACAGGAGGAAGAAATTGAAAGAGTATGTATATGCTTTAATTTGCTTTCAAACATTTATCCGTCCGGATATAACGCTGTATACGAGCTTTCTTTCAAGAACGGATATAAGGATAAGACTGTTGATGGATATGCCGCTGAACATCATATTTCAAAGGCAACACTTGTTACCTTAAGGAATACTGTTATTGCTGCTATTAAATTTATTTTTGAACAAGAATATAGCACAAGACAGTTAATGGGATTATCACGTAAAGAAGTTGAGGAAATTCTTGAATGTGAACCTAAATTAAAAAAAGCAATAGAAAGAGAACAGATTTAAGGAGGATTTTAAAATGGTATTAGGAATTGATCACGGTTATGGGTTTATGAAAACAAGAGATTGTATTTTTGGGGCTTCTGTGGCTGGTTTTGATTATCAGCCTGGATTAATGGAAAGAGTTGTAGAGTATAAAGGAAAATATTACGCAGTTGGTAATGTTCCTGATGGTATGGCGTCAGATAAGACTATTAATCAGGATTATTACATACTTACTCTTGCAGCTATTGCAGAACAGCTTAAATTACAGAGTATAACAAAGACGTCTGTGACTATCGCTGCAGGTTTGCCTTTAACAAGGTTTGGCAGTGAAAAAGAGTCTTTCAGAAAGTATCTTTTACAAAATAAAGAAGTTAAATTTAGTTATGAAGGCATACCATATAGCATAACTATTGATGATGTAAAGCTATATCCACAAGGGTATGCTGCTCTTGTTCCATATTTCAGCCAAATTGAGGGAGGTTGTTACCTTGTTGAAATAGGAACAGGAACAACAGAGATTATATATATCGATTCTGAAAAAATGTGTGACATGAAATCGGCACATACAGCTCAGTATGGAATGTCAAACTGCATTGCTCAGGTAAATGAGGAAATAAATCGTTTGTTCAGTTCTGAACTTAAATCAAGCCAGATTATAGATATTATATTAGGAAAAACAGTAAAGACATCACCAAAAGCACTTGAAGTGTGTAAAGCGTCAATATCCAAATTTGCGGATGACACACTTAAAATGCTTCATCAGAAGAATGTTAATTATATGCTCACTCAAACTTATATAGGAGGCGGTGGAGCATTGGCTTTAGAAAAATTCAGTAAAAATCTGAATCTTGATGATACTTGCATTACTTTTATATCGGATATACATGCCAATGCGAGAGGATATGAATATTTAGCGAAAGCATCAGCTGCTCAATAGGAGGTTATCATTTATGGAACAAAAGGTAAGATTTCAATTATCTCTTGATTGTAATGTTGCGGATGAGAGAAGAATTGTTGAGTATTTACAGACATATCAACGAGGTGCCAACCGTAACAGGGCAATGGTTAATCTTATGCTTGCAGGTATTAAAGGAGAGCCTATACAGGCGGGTTCAGGTATTGAAATTAATGATTACATACAAATCAATGAAAAGCTCGATACTATTATAGCCTTAAATAAGGCGATTTTAAAAGGAAAGGGTACAGATATTAAGGAATTCTCAAATAAATCGCCTAATGAGGCTAATACGCAGCATTATGAAGAAAATATACAACAGGAAGAAGTTATTAAGAAGGATATTTCAGATAACATATCCGGCACAAGCAAAGCATATATACCTGGTTCTGATAATAGTGAAACAATATCGGATAATAGACATCTTTCAAAACCGGATGAAGAGTTTGCTGTGCCTGATAATATATTGGCTCAGCTTAATAGTTTGTAGAAACATTTACGCTTTATTAAATAGATTTAGAACGAGGAGGAATATGAATGTATCAGGTAAGATATTCTATTAACATAACGAAAAATGATATTATAAGGGCTAAAAAGGCTTATAAACAAGGGGCGTATGCTATGAGGTATATAGACCCAATTCGTTTTGAAATTGTCGAACACTATTTATCTCATTTTTCAACAGAGCCTGTAAACACGAAGGACATTCTCGAACAATCTCTTGTAGATTCGATTATCAAACAAGATTCTTATCTTGGAATGTTAAATAGCCCTCAAGTTTTAATTCCCGCATCATTTGATGAGGTATGTGATTTTATTGGTTCAATACCGTCAGATATCTTTGGATTGTTAATATATTATAGTTTTAAGTATTATAAAAAAAGAGAAAAAAAGAGGTCTATAAATTTTTCAAAAAATGAACTTTTAACTATATCAAATGTAATTCATCAGCTTTTAGGACATCAAATATCATCCGATTATGATGTTTCTGAATATTTTAAAAATTATGAAAAATGGGAGAAGAAGATATCTATAAATTTTTCAAGAAATGAACTTTTAGCTATATCAAATGCAATTTGTCAGCTTTGGTTACACACATCATCGAATTATTTCTTTGATTTGGAGGCAGAAGAACTTGTTAAAAAAATAGACACATATCTTTATGAAAATGATGAGAGGAGTGAGCTTATATGATTAAAACAGCACTAATAATGAATATATTTTTTGCTTTAATTACTTTTTGTTTGTTGATTTATTATCGATTTGAGGGCGGATACCAAAGGAGGGATCCGTATAATCAGTTTATGTGTTATAGTATGGAAATTTCATTTTTCATTCATCTTTCTGTATGTGTTTTAGTTACACGTGAGGATTCTCAACAGCACTTGTGGGTAATAGTTATCGCAACGATTTTAAGTACATTTGTATTTATAGATATAATTTTTTTTAACGGAAAAGACTATGGCAAAAATTATGATAGATGGGAAATTAATTTTTTAAAAGACTATCTTGAAAAATCCGGAATTGACTATTCTTCATTTCAATCATTAGGACGAAAGGAACAGATTGATATTTTAAAAAGGACACCTGACAAAGAATGTGGAGATTATTTAATTAATAGTGACGAGGAAGAAGAGGACATTGAATTTTATGAACTTATTTTAAATAAAGAATAAAATTGGAGGGGAAAGATAATGGATTTTTGGCTGACAGTTATGATAATAAATTACATTATATTAATGATAATTTTTTTCATTGGCAGAATAAGTAAAAAGAACAAAATATCAGAGGAAAATTTACATAAAACAAAAAAAGAGACAAAAGAGCCGACAAGTAAACTCATAGAAGTCTTTTGTATTCTTGCCTGTATAATAATCTTAATACTTGCCATATTTACCGCAAGGGCTTTTATCTCATTATCGGATATTGATAAATTCTAAAAAAGGAAAGAGAGGGCAAATAAATATTAAAGATAATAAGGAGATTTCTATGGAGTTTACGAGAGATGAACTTATAACTATATCAAATGTAATACATCAGCTTTTAGGGTTACATATATCATCTAATTATGATGCAGAAGAACTTGTTGAAAAAATAGACACGTATTTATATGAGGATAATGATGAGATAGGAGTTTTAATATATGAAAGCAATAATGAAATATCCAGGCAGTAAATGGTCGACAGCAAATTGGATAATAAGTAATTTTCCTAAACATCATAGTTATCTTGAACCTTTTTTCGGTTCTGGGGCTGTCTTATTTAACAAAAGCAGGTCGGATATTGAAACAATTAATGATTTAGATAGTAGTGTTGTGAATTTATTTTTTTGTATTCGCTCAAATCCAGAAAAACTGGCCGGAATGATTTTTATGACTCCTTATTCAAGAGAAGTTTATAATAAAGCTTTTGAAGAATACCCGGAAGACCCGTTTGAGAGGGCACTTAATTTTTATATTCGACTTAATATGGGACATGGATTTAGAACAACCGGGGAAAAAGTCGGATGGAAAAATGATGTTCAAGGTAGAGAAAGAGCATATGCTGCAAAGGATTGGTGTAATCTTCCTGATAAAATTATGCAGGCTGCTGAAAGGCTTAGAGGTGTACAGATAGAAAATCGTTCTGCGGTAGAGCTAATCGAACGGTTTAATTATAAAAATGTACTTATATATTGTGATCCGCCGTATGTGTTAAGTACACGTCACGGAAAACAGTATAAATGTGAAATGGAATTGGATGATCACAAAACTCTTTTAGAAGTATTGTTAAGACATAAGGGTCCGGTTGTTATAAGTGGATATGATAATGATTTATACGATGACATGTTGGATGGTTGGAAAAAACTTGAAAAAATAGCATATTCACAAATTCATTCGCAGAAAAAGGAAGTAATATGGATGAACTATGTTCCGCCTATTAATAATCAAATGAGTTTGAACGATTTTTTTGAACAAAAGGATGATTAATGAAAAATAAGAAAATTACTAATATTGAAATTTATAACAAATTATCAACGTATATAAGTTTTTTTCCGAACAATGATTGTTTTGGTAAGAAACAAAAGGAATTTATTATAAGTATTTTTAATGAGATAAATAAATGTTTACACCTTGTTAGAGAAGATTATTATATTGTAGAACAGGAAAGCAGAAAATTAGAGCAGACGGTTATATCAAAGCGGCAAAAAGCTTGTTTTATGAATATTATAAGGTCAGTCGAAGAAAGAATGTTTTCAGATGCTATAAGAGAATTTATGGATTATATTGAAAACTATAATTACAAAAGAATGTTCAAGCCTGTTGATATTAATCAGTATGTTATGTACACACTGATTATGGAAATCATTACTGACAAAATATTGAGAATTTTATAATAATGTAATCTTATGTTGAACAATACGCATTTATGCAATTGAAAGGAGTTTTTCTTGTTATGTCTTATGATATTAACGAACTTATTAGGGAACTGTCTGAAGTAGATAAAAAGGAAATAATTCAGGGACATTATATGCTTAATATTGGCTTTCCGGAATTGCCTGAGAGAATTCTTAAAGATGATGAATTGTTTCAAAAAATTTTAAAAGCAAAGATAAAAACATATTCGTTAAAAATTCTTGATGAAATTATAAATGAAATTAATAAAAAAATTATTGAAATACCATCAGAATTTAATAAAAACGATAAGAAATTAAATGAACGGTATAATGAGGGTTTAAAGGAAGCTGCATTGATTTGTATCGGAATTCTGTTTTGAAAGAAATGTAAATATACATTTAATTCTTGAATTATGCGAAAAGAGGAAAAAGAATGACATTCGGGCAAAAATTAAAGTATTACAGATTAAAACAAAAAATGGGACAAGAAAGCCTGGCAGAACTATCTCATGTTTCGGTAAGCTCCATACGAAAGTATGAGATGGACGAAAGAACACCGAGAAAAGAACATATTGAAAGCTTCGCATTATCTTTAAATATTTGTCCTGCAGCTCTTATGGATTACAGCATTGAAAAATCCTACGATGCTTTTTTGTGGCTTTATAGTATTGGAAATTGGGCTAACATTGAATTTGTCGGTGAAAAGGATAATGATGGAAATTACATAAAAGATACAATATCTATTAGATTTGCCAATACTGATTTGATGGATTTTGTTAAGGAATGGGCAGATAAAAAGAAAGAGATTGAAAATATATCTGAAGCTATTAGTTTGATAAAAGACAAAAAATTAATCATGCAGCTTAACGACAGAATTAGTGAATTATCTGATAATCTTAATGAGTCGTTAGTTTTTGATACCATATCTAAAGAAATATTTAATAGAGCTAAAATCTCAAATTATCATATTTCAAAAAGAATATCCGAAAATACTCCAAAGCTGAATACATATTCGGATCTACTTAGATTGATAATTCAGTTTGAACGTAATAATAGCGTAAAAATGGAATGCGTAAGCATATATGAAAGAGTTTGGCTGCCAAGAGCTATTATTACATTTGAAGCAGATTCACTTGATTTAGATAATCCTAATTCTGAAATTAGAAATCTATATGAAGAATTTTTGTATTATTTCCGGAGCTTTTCGGATTTTAATATTACTATTGACGGATTCTCATTTAACCTGGGCAAAAAAGAATACTATAGATTTATTATTGAGGATAAAAAACTTGCTTTATCTCTAAATTCTTTAAAAAGCACATTGAAAATATACAATAACGGAAAAGACATCGATGATAAGGAAGCAAATGAAATAATTGAAAGATATAATATTAAAATAGCTTCCGGATAAAATAAAAAATCTCAGCTGCAACCGAGATTTTTTATAGTGTTTGTGTTATGGTCTGCAAACCCACAAACGAAAGATACAGTTTAAAAATTAACACATATAAAGTAACTGAATTGTAGTTGTAGTCAAATTGTAGCCAGATTGCAACCAAATTGTAGCCAGAATGTAGTTGAATTACAGCCAAATTGTAACTAAATTGCAGTTGAATTATAGCCATATTGTAGCTGAATTGCAGCTAAATTGCAGCTTTATTGCATTAACTTTATATAAAGAACTTATCATATAAGAATAAAAAAGTCAACTGACTATTTTTATATAAATCAGAAAAATGAATATCAGAAAAAGTCCATATTTGATATGGCTGCGTTGAGCGGACTATCGCATAAAAATAACCGGCACGTATGAGGAACCTGAATTATATATACCCTCAGTCAATCTACGTGGGCATCGCCGTTATAGGGTAGCGGAGCAAATGAGCCTCGAGAGTCAGTCCGTTAGACCGCCGGGGAGTGAAAACACTTCCTTATCCGTAGGCGGAAATAAATTGGGATTAAAACAAAAAATACAGAAGTGGAAACACAAGAGACCGTTCCTGTCGCTTACATACATCCTTATCATGAGCAAATAAGGATTATTGGTGTAAGAGGGGAGACTTTCGAACGTTGGTAGCGTAGGCATGTCAAGGCAGAACCTGGTGCGTTGATGATTTAGATTAATATAAGAAGATTAAAAATAGAATACATAGTATCATCAGGAAATCATCTGAAGAATGGCAGATAGTAATATCTGCAAGGGTATATATAAAACCTTTCTCTTGCAATTTGGGATATTAGCATTGGAAAGCCTATGGGGCTTTATGCTAAAATTCCGGATTGCAGGGGGGAAAGGTAATATGCATATAAATGTATATAATAAGTAATATGCGAATAAAGAAAAAATAAATATGGCTACCGATATAAGCATATTACCGGATGGGGTTTGCTCCGCTTGCGTTATCTACTTTTTTTCTTTTCGTTGAATCTTTTACATACTTTTTCTAATTTTTTGAAATCAAGACAGCGAGATTTACCTTTATAACCTGAATCGGTTGTGCATAAATCATATAAACAATTAGCCTTATCTGCAATTTTTTTTGATATTTCCGGTCTTCTGCAATACTCTATTTCGTTTATACATAAATCTTTGTAGGCTTTTTCTTCAAGAGAATCATTTTTATTTATTGTTAAATTAACAGGATATAACTGTTTTTTTGTAACAGGGATCATTAAGTTGAAATTTAATACTGCTATGAGTTTTCCCTGCCTGTTAAATATTTTATCAAAATCTGCAGATGCTTTCATTTTTTTATGTTTTGATTTTGGATGAGAGATTGGAACTACATAATTTTGATTGTTTAGTAATAATAGTATTCCTATAAAAACTCGAGTATCTTTGTTTATTTGAGGAGAAACAGATATAACTCTATTATCGGCATTATGTAAGTCTCTGATATACTTTTTATCTACTCTATATAGATTTAATCTTGATATATGGTTATTCATGACAACTCCTAAAAATTAATTTAAAATGGCTATGCATCTGCATAGCCATTTAATGTTACTCCCCAAGAAGCGAAGTAACGCTGTTAAAACTTCCACTTGCGGTAGGACTCACCGTTCATATATAGAATAGCATAGTTTAAATATTTGTCAATCCTCAAAATATGCCTTTATTCAAATTTTCTAAGATAATTTTTAAGGTGTCTGTTCCATTTCCTTATTTTAGCTTGGGACAGATAAGCTGTTATGCAGGCTACAAATATGATAATAGTTAATAAGGCAAATTTATAGATTGTATCATTAATAATAAAGACTTCTTTTTTATAAAACCTTATATACGAATAATATCCTATGCCTGACAATGCAAGAGCTATAAATAAACTGAAAACAAGCTCAAAAGCCGCATCTATTAAAGTTAAAATAAATCTACCTATGTATCCAAAGATTTTAATAATCCCGGGAATATGTCTTCTGTGGTATATTCCGATGGTTCTATCATATTTTATACGTCTTTTTTCGTCAGAAAGATGATAATAAGCGTCCTGATATGGTTCAAGGTCTTTGACGGATGTGGTATTTGCAAGCTCAAGCAGTTTTTGTTGGTATTTTTGCTTAATTATACTGCAATCATCATCAATATTGCAGTTTAGTAATTCGTAGTAGTTTCGATTTTTAATAATCATAATAGTTGTCCTCCATATACAACATTCTATCATATTCTTATTAGAAATTTAGAAATGAGTACGAATAGAACGAAATTAGACTTTTTAATAAAAATACTCTGTGATATGATAAAATCAGCAATTTAATATAATGCAAAGGGAAACGGCCGTAAAAATGCTGTTTCCCTTTTTGCATAGAGGAAGGAGATTGTATGGATAAGGATGAATTAAATGAATTGACTAACCAGGAATATCTTGAGTATAAGAAAGAAGAGTATTATAAAAAATATCCGATAAGTGAGGATGTTGAGCTGGAGGAACAGGACGAGATAAATAGCAAATTTAAAGAGCTTTCAAGTCAGATTAAGTCCGGCATGATGTTAAATTTGCCAAACAGCGATATAGAACTATACGCTGTCAGTGAATATTCTTATGAAAAACGTGAGATAATCAAATCCTGCTTATTTGAGGATATAGAAGAAGATATTATTGAAAAAATGACTAAAACTTCGGATATAAAGGAGTTATTATTTCTGAAATCAGCGGCATATCGTAATAAAAACATTAAAGAGTATTTCAATGATAAGCTGGTACCGGAGCTTTCTACTGTAAAAGGTGTTATTTCAGATTGTGAAAATAAGTTTGTAGCATTTGATAAGTTCCTTGCTTCAGCAAATAGTCAAATTGAAAAGAAAGATTCTGACATTAAGGAATTGAATAATAAGCTTTTGGAAATGTCACAGGAATTAAGAGATAAAGACAGAATAATTATATCTTACGAAAATTCAATAGATAACAATAGCTTTAGTGAACCTAAAACATTTGACATTGATGTTGTTATCGAGGAAGAGGATCCGCTTGAAGTAGTTGAGGTCAAGGAAAAATCATCATTAATTGGAAAATTATTTAATAAAAATGTCAAGAAGCTTCCGGATGAGGAAGATGATGAAGATAAGAAAGAAAAAGTAAAAAAATATACCAAAAAGACTATTCATAAGACTATTGATAATTTTGATACATACTTGTTAAGTGCAAATTTATCAGCAAAACAACTTAATGCAATTACAAATTGTATCCGGAATTATAATGTGAGTGATGAAAATATTGTTTATATGGTCGAAAATAAGCTTTCTGATATTCAAATTGAGAATTATGGACGGCTTTTAAATGAAAGAAAGAATATGTTAAAAAATATGCATAAAACAGATGATTCCGGAGATATATCAAAAAATGATGTTGGTATTACATCAAAGAATAAGTCTATTATAGACAGTTCTATCGGACATGATATGTCAGATGAGATAGACATTGATTATGAAGATGAAGAGGAGGATTTTTAAATGCTGCAAGAGATAAATAACATTGTGTTGTATATGCAGACAGATATTGACGCTTTGGAAGATATATCTAATGATGTTGATAAAATAAAGGAGGAATACAAAAACAGATTAGAAAATATAACGCAGGGGATCCGAAAGGGCGAGAGCGACAAGTTTATCCTCAATGATATGGCAATGAATGTCGAACTTATTACAAGAAGAGTTAATGGTATAATGAGCAGATTGGCTGCATCTAAGCAAACTATACTTGAACAGCTTGAGAAAATTAATAATAATTGAATTGCAGTTAAGTTGTAGCTGAATTGCAGATTTATTGCAGTGATTCTGAATTGTAGCTATGTTGTAGTTAAATTGCAGTTATATTGCGTTTGAATTGTAGTTTTATTGTAGTTGGTGATCAAAATACATTATGTTTTTAGAAATGAGTACGAATAGAACGAAATAATACTTTTTAAACTAATTTGGCTATGATAATATATAATCAACAAAATTAAAACGTAAACATCATAACCCAACGATGTTTATTCCTAATACACTTTAGCCGTACTTTTTAAGTATGGCTAATTTTATGAAAAAATGATATAAAAAAAGTTTTATAAATATAGAATTTATCCTTGACTATTTTTACTAAAAGTAGTATAATTTAAGTAGATAGAAAAGGTTGACAAAGCCTGTAAAATCAAGGCTTGAGCATTTTAAGGAGTGAGGATTATGAGTAAGAAAAGAAAGGTTATTTTATCAGTAATCGCAGTATTGGTTTTAACAGTATTTTCATCAGTGATAATTGTATTAATTAATGGAAATAATAAGGAAGGTTCAGATAATAACAAAGATGAGGTCAATAGTGGGGTTGTGGCTAAGGCTGAAACTGAAACTACGGAAGATATTAATAAGGATGATAAAGAGATAAAGGCTGATAAAGAAGAAAAGAAGACTGAAACATCATCTTCAACTGCTAAAAAAGAGAAAAAGGATGATGTGGCTGCCGAATCATCAATTAAGGACAAAAAAGAAGATAACAATACTCAATCATCACAGAATAGAGATAAGACTACTGAAACTGTTCAAACTACTCAAAATCAGGAACAGACGGATATTCAATCAAATAATTCTCAAAAAGAAACAAAACAGCAAGCTCAAGTTCCGGAACAGAGCAATACAGTACAACCGATACAATCTACTACAGAAGCACCAAAGCAGGAAACTTCACAAACACAAACAGCCACTACTTCAACTACAGAGGATAAGAAAAAGATATGGCATGAACCGGTATATGAGCAGGTATGGGTTGTTGACGAGGAAGCTTGGGATGAGAATGTATATGCATATCACACTTGCTGCACAACTTGTGGATATGACTTTGATGCAAATGGAATATCTGATGAAGGTATGATTCAACATTGTGGAGAAAAAGGACATGATGGCTGGGGAAGCAGACAGGTTTTAGTTAATACCATACATCATGATGAAATAGGACATTATGAGCAGAAGCTTGTTAAGGACGGCTATTGGGAATAGAAAATTTAATAATAAAGTTTTTTAAACAAACTAAGGGACATACTTCGGTATAGTTCCTTTTTTTGTACCATTTTTTTCTTTATTCGCTATAAAGCTTAAAAACAATTCTCATAATATATGAGTTTATATAGATTATTAAATTATTAAGAAATGGAGGATTTCAAAGTGAGTAAGATTAAAAAGATTGTGGCATATTTGCTTACTTTAGCGATGCTTATTAGTGTATTCAATTTTAGTTCATTCGCATCAAAAGCAGATGAAACAGTTGATGAAAATACATTGATAACATCAGAAGTATCTTCAGATGAAATTGATGAAACATCTGAGAATACGACAGGAGAAATAACGGAAGAACCGGAAAATATCCCGGAATACCTTTCCGAAACTTCTACGGAGGATGTAACAGAAGATTTAATCGAGGATGAAACTACAGAAACAACGGAGGATGTAACAGAAGAAGTATTGGATAATACTGAGGAAGTGACCGAAATTACTACGGAAGAGGAAGTTACAGAAGACGAGTCACCATATCTTTATCTTAAGATGTCGGAAGGAGGAAGTATACGATTTAATAATGCAACCTATTCTGTTGATGATGATATCTTATATAAAGACCTTGTAGAATATGCAAGACCGAATAACCTTGGATATTTTAAGATAGATGAAGATTTAACTTCTGTAAGTGTTATTGCGTTGGCTGAATTAAATGGTACTATATCCGACTTTAAAGTAAGTTCCTATGATGGCAGCAACTTTACATTGTTATATCAAGGAAATAGTGGTATTGATTGTCAAATGAAAAAGACAATCAATATTTCTGATGATACATATTTAGATATTGTATTTATTGAGGGAGATAATGTTTGTATAAATGATGATAATATGCTAAATGGGGCAACTACTGAGTATTTTAGAGCTATACCATCGATGATTGGAAGAAGTTTCATATCAAACTATCCAACTAATTCAGCAGGTAGCGGGGATCCGCAACCTAATGTTTCTAATGGAACAACAACAAGTGGAACGTTTAGCGTTATATCGCCTACTTATAATACAAGTACAACGGTTACATTTACTGTACAATTACATGGTGGTTTACTTGATGGGCTTACACTTCATACAACGTGTTCGGCTCATGGAGCAAACAACATATTTAGAGGATGTGCAGTTGATGGGGATTCATATACGGCAACAGCTACGGTTTCCGGTGGAACTACAACATGGATAATAAATACGGGAAATGAAAGTTATCCTTGTGTGTGGCTTCCGAGTGAAAATCGTTACGGACATGGTTTTCAGACATCAAGAGGTATATATAGTTATGGAACTGTGTCGATTCAAGCTTATGTTTCTTTGTGTAAAAGTGCTGCAGGAGCTAATTCAAACGCATATAAGCCAAGTACTGAAGGAATAACTTATGATTTGGTCGATGGTTCTTCATCACATAATAAATTTGTAAAGTTCACTTTAGGAGAGGATGGCTATCCGGCTTCAATCTCTGCATATACAACAAGAATATATGCAGATGCGGATAGTTATATTGATTATGTTGGAACGATAGAGATAGACGGAGTTTTATATGCTCATTTTTCTTTGACTAATTATAATTGGTATTCAGGTATATTTCTTTTCACAGAAACTGCAACAAATGATAACTATGAATTAGAAAGAGATTCAAATGGAAATCCTGTATATCATAGTTTTGAATCTATAGCTAATGGGGAGTCGGTTATTGTAGGAGTTTCTGATAACGATTTTCCGGATGTTGGAGCAGTTCAGGTTATTAAAGTTGATGAAAGTGGAGATTTTGTAAGCGGAGCTGGATATACGCTATATAAAAACGGGGAACCTTGTGCGGATGCAAGCGGTAACTCCACAAAAACAACATCATCAAGCGGATTAATTACTTTCTATGGACTTTCAAATGGAAGTTATATGATAAAGGAAACTTCCGTACCGGCTTCAAATTATTACAATATTGATACAAAAGAATATAATTTTACAATTAATACAAACAACTCTATAAAAGGTTTTAGTTATGTTTATGATAATAACTATTACTATAATAGTTCAACATCTTCGAGCGAACATAGTGTAATTGAGAATGGATGGGGAACAGGAAAATATGCGTATTTCTCACATTATTATTCATATGGTTGTAATGAAGGGAGACGAGGAAATTCCACATTTAATCAGAGTTCTTATGTAAATAATTATGCAGATGTAAAGAGCTATTGTGCTGATTCTTCAAAAATACGTGGTTATGATTATGTTAAGGCAGCAAAGCATTATCAAAATAATGGTGCAAGTGAAAACAGAAAGACATTGACGGATGCTGAATATAGAGCTTTAGCTAATAAATCAATAAATGGTAATTCTACAGGATTAGTTATTATTAAATCCCTTGATACTTCCAATGCTTATGTGTATGTAAAAAAGAAGACAAGCTCATCATGTACTGAACTTGTAGCTGATAATACTAATTATTCGCTTGCCGGAGCCAAATTTAAAATATATAAGAATGCTGCCTGTACTGAACAGGTAACCACTAATGCCTATGATTTTATTACTGATTCAAGCGGAAACACAACGGCGATTAATGTTTCTCAATATATGACCGCAAACAGTATGACGTTATATATTAAGGAAACAGAGGCTTCAAAGGGATATAATATTAATACAACACCTCAAAGAGTTGTTGTAACCAGGGGAACAAATACAGCAAGCAATCCGGCAACGGTTACTATTGAAGAAGTACCACAAGATGATCCAGCGGTTATAGTATTAACGAAAAGGGATTCAGAAAATAACGAACCGATAGAAGGAGCTATATATGAAGTTCGATATTATGCTCAGGAAAACCTTATAAATAATAATGTTTCAGAAACATATTTTAAAAGACATTGGTTTTTGAAAACAGATAGCAATGGTTATGCAGGTCTTGCTTCGTCTTATTTAACAACATTTGAGGATTATTCAAGTGATAACCTTTATTACAATGAAAGTGGAAGACCTACTTTACCACTTGGCTATATAACTATTCAAGAGGTACAAGCTCCGGAAGAGTATATTATTGATACTCAAAAAAGGATGTATAAAGTAACTAACCATATATTAAGAACAGTTGATACAAATGCAGCTGTTGAGCCGACAGTAACAGAACAACCAAAGAAACAGGCATTTCAACTTATTAAACTTGCTGAAGATGGAACAAATGACTTAAAACCAATGGCAAATGCCGGATTTATGGCTTGTAAAGTAAGTGATTTAAGTGTTGACGCTGAGGGGAATTATATTTTTGATAAAACAAAGGCTGTTGATTTGGCTTTAGATGGTTCAAAAGAAATGTTTACTGATGATGATGGATATGCTTTATCAGCTGAACTGCGATATGGAACATATATTGTAAGAGAAACAACCACACCAACCGGATATCTGCCTGTTGCGGATTTTACAGTTACGGTTACTGAAGATAGTCGAACTCCACAGAGAATTGTTTATAAAACGGATAAGCAGAAAAAATACTATCTTAGGATCACAAAGATTGATAAGATGACGAATAATCCGATTTTCGATAATTCAGCTACATATAAGATATGGTCTTATGCAGATAATGATTATGTTTCTTTCAGAACATATACAGGCTCTCGATTTGAGAATATAAGCGAGTTTAAGACTGCCGAGGACGGCATTCTGATAACACCGGGCACTCTTGTATATGGGGATTACAGGATTGATGAGATTAAAACACCTGATTACTATAATAATGACAGTCCGGATGGTATAGATTTTACCATTGATGATTATACAATATACGTTACTTACGAAGAAGCCGGAGATACAGCTGTCGGGCTTGTGGATATTGTATTTAAGGATACCTCATATTTAGGACAGATTAAAATTAATAAATCAGCCGAGGTAAGAGAATTTGATGATGAGAAGCATGAATATGCTGTTATCGACACTATTCCTTTAAAGGATATTGAATTTGGAATATATGCTGCTGAAGATATCATATCTCAGGACGGACACAATGTTGTACTTTACTCAAAAGGTGATTTAATAGAAACTATCGTTACGGATGAGGATGGATATGCTGAATCAACTCCATTATTGCCACTTGGCAAATATGTAGTTGTTGAAGAAAATACACCGGAAGATTATATTAAAGCCGAGGATATTGATGTTATTATAAGTTCCCAGGGAGAATTAAAGGAACTTGATTATAATATGGAAAAAATAAAGGTTGATATTCATGAGTATGACGTACTTAATAAAACGAAAATACCTACAATATCAACCTTTGCTTCGGATGGTGCAACTAATTCTCACGTAGGTACCGTTGGTGAAGAAGTGACCATTAACGACGTATGCAAAATGACAGGTTTGATACCCGGTAGGAAATATGCAGTAGACGGCTATCAAATGGTTGTTGAAACAAAATTACCATTTTTAGATGATGGTAAACCTGTTACAAGCTATTGTGAATTTGTTGCAACAGATGAAGAAATGGAAATAACTATGCCTTATACGTTAGATTCATCTCAGCTTGAAGGAAAAACCTTAAATACTTATGAAAATCTATATGAGATGGGCGGTGATGATACAGACGAAAATAACAAGAAAAAGGTTGCTGAACATCATGTGCTTGAGGATGAAAATCAAAATATTCATTATCCTGACATTAAGACATCTGTTAAAGACAATATAACCGGAACACATATCGGTACAGTTAGTAGAAATGTTACAATTACAGACTCCTGTGAATGTACAAATCTTGTTATTGGTAAAAAATACAAGATATATGGTAAGCAGATGGTTGTTGAAACAAACAAGCCGCTTCTTGTCAATGGAAAAGAAGTAACAAGTGAGAAGAGCTTTGTTGCCACAGAAAAAAATATGACGATAGACCTTTCTTACACCTTTGATTCGTCAGCTCTTGCCGGAAAGGTAATTAACACATTTGAATGGCTTTATACCGATGATATAAATGTTAATTCTCATACGGATTTAACTGATGAAGAGCAAAACTTAGAATTTAAGGAAATTCAGGTTAAGCTGATAAAGAAAGATAAATTTGAAGATACAAAAACACTTCCCGGTGTTACATTTGTTTTGTTTAAAAAATCAGATAGCATTATCAAAAACACCGATGACGAGCTTATAGAGTTTTCTGAGCAGCTTCCTGATGATGATAAGAAATATGCAGAAGAATACAAGATAAATGCGGATGATTTATTCATTGGAAAGTATGTTACAGATGAAAATGGTGAGATTAACGTCGATAATCTTACTTTAGGAGATTATTACTTTGTTGAAACTGAGACCTTATACAGATATCTTCTTAATAATTTCCCTCAAGAGTTTACCATAGAGGATTATAGTGAGGATACGATAGTTGTTCTAACTGTTTTAAATGATGGAAGAATAGGAACACTAAGTATTCATGGAAGAACGACACCAAACTATAACGGCAGACTTGTTAGAACCGGAGATAATCATAAACCTATTGAGGCAATGGCTGTTATGCTTGTTTCTGCACTAATGTGTATTACTATGCTTGTTGTCCGTAGACGTATAAAAAACAGGAGGTAATATGGAAGATATAATTCAGAAGATTATGTATAAAAAATCAATGGAAAATAAGCTTCATAATTCATCTGTTAAGGCGTTTGAGTCAAAAGTTAAGGAATATAACAAATACTATTCCTATGAAACAGCTCTTAGAATGGCTTTAGATGAATTATCGGACAGTGATAGATAGGGAGGATTATATGATGAAAAAAGGCATAACAGTCTTAAGTTTGATTATTGCCTTGGCCTCAGGACATGTCTGTTTTGCAGCAGAAAACAGCACAATGACTGATGCAAAAGGCAAAAGCTATGATTATGTTTTATCAGATAGTAAAACATATGATACGGACGATGAATCAAAATATGATTTTGGGTTTAATGACACCATCGAAGTAGATGGTGTTTTTTATTCCCTCGACCATATAGAATATGATGTGGTTAGTGCTTATGATTTGGAGTACGGAGACCAGGATATTCAAGAAAAAATAACAATTACGGAAAATACTCCGGTTACAGCTGATAAGATTGATGATTATGTTCCTGATAAGAAAAATATTATTGAAGGTGAGCTTGTTTATTCATATTCAGATGTTAGCTTTAATGAATCAGAAGAGAATATCGTATCGGCTGAAAAGAACGTTCAAACTGAAGTCTTAATGAATCCTATCACAGTATATGATTATGCTGCAACAGTTACATATACTGATGAAGAAACGGGAGAAACGTTTGAATTACCATTTGTTGATTATTCAGTATATGAGCAGGGCTGGTTTGGAGGATATCAGCTTTACGGTACTATAAGTGATTATGACGCTGCGACATATCAGCTTGGAGAACAGATTATTGAACATGATGATAATACTATTCAAGTTTCATCAAATGAGGAGTTTGATAATATTTTATCTCAGCTTGGATATGGTTCCGGTTATAGAACTGTTGGTTTCAGATACGATGGGGATCCGTATACATCATTAGAGGGGATTGTTTGCAGAGATTACATCGTTGATGTTGAAGTTTATGGAACTATATATAATATTCATTATGCAGATGAATTTGACTTAACTGAATATACTCCTATTGTAACTTATACTTTGTCAGATAAGTCAAAAGAGAGTTTAGAAGCTCTTAAAAACTCTTATGAAGTTACTGCATATGGATTTTATAATATAAAGCCAACAAATAAGGATAATAAGCTTACTGTTGTTCAAAAGGTGGCAATAGGCTTTGGTATTCTTGTTGGTATTGTTTTGATAGCAACACTTATTATCTATATTTTGAGGGGAGGTAGAAAAAAGACAGAGTATATGTCTAACCGAGAGGCGAAAGACGAATTTAAGGATATTTAAGATTATTGTTATGATAATTTAACTGATTAAAGGCAGGTGCAATTTGTACTTGCCTTTTTTTATGCAAAAAAGGAAAAAAGGAGATTGTTTTATGAAGAAGTTATTAGGAAATCAAAAGGTTTTAAAAACACTGTTACTTATTGTTATGGTTGTTAACTCTTACAGTATGATTTGTTTTGCTTCAGGGGAAGCTGACGCAGTTGCAGAATCTGTAACAGGTGGTATGAATGCTTTTATTAAAATTATTGTAAGAATCGTACAGCTTGTAGGTGCTGTTCTTATGGTCAAGAATGTAGCTGATTTTGGTTCTGCATGGAAACAAAGTGATGATTCGGGTATGTTTTCTGCCGGAAAAGGTATTGCAGGTGCAGCTATTCTTCTTGGTATTGAACTTATTTTAAAGCTTTTTGGTGTAAATCTGTAATTTAAGTAAATCTAAGACAAGGAGGTGAGAATAGTGGGTTTATTATCCGGAGTTATTGATGATATAGGTGATAAGATAGATGCTGCTTTAAGAAATACAGGCGAATGGGCGGCTTCAGTTCTTGATAAGGGAACTCAAATCTATAATAGATTTATAGGTGTGGGATATGAGGCATTAACTAAAGATATTGACAGCGGTGATTTTTCAAGCTTTTGGACAGTGGTTAATAATGCCAACAGGATAATGATTTCCATTGCTTCAACCGTTATGGTTTTTTTATTTCTTTACAACATTATAACGGACGCTCTTGAGGTATCAAAAGAGGTAAATTTATGGGGAACAGTAAAACAGCTTGTCAAACTGATTATTTGTAACTTTATTGTTGCCAACAGCCTTGTTATTGTTAAATCTATTCTTAAAGCAGGAACTATTATTGCTGTCGCAATGACAGGAAATGTAAGTGAGCTTGATGTAAATATATATGATAACGATGCGGGTTTAAATGAGGACATCAAAAATGGACTTATAACCAGGGTACATGGCTTAAGTGGTTTAATTACGACCATTGTCGCTGTCTTAGGTGCTATAGTAATGATTGCATGTGCAATAATGATTGTATTCGAGATATATAAGCGATTCTTTAAGATTTTTATTTTAATGCCGTTTGCCTCATTGTCTTTTTCCACATTTGTAATGGGCGATGGTAATCGGGGAAATGAAATGTTTAGAGGATATATTAAGAATACTCTTGTTATATCTGCCGAAGCAATAATAATAGTTTTGTGCATGGCATTTACGGCTGTTTTGACTAAAGATGATGGTGGTTTTATAAGCAGCTTATTTAAAACAGACGAGGATTCAGCTGTTTTAAACTGTGAAATAAACTCTTCGGATGAATTTGAACTATTTGCTACATCTTTTAACAGTAGTAGAAAAGGGTTCAGTATACCAAAGGAAAATGTTATGGCTAAATTTAAGGATGGAGAAAATGTTTATAGTATACTTACATCACCTGATTATGAAAGTTATGCTGTTAGTGGAACAATGAATTTGGATGGTGTAACAACTTCTGCAGGTTTGATAAATTCATTTGAAGCATCTGATAATAACTTTGCTCAAAAATTTTTTGTTGAGCTTTATGCCAATGAAATGTATAACTACCCGATAAATGTAACTACATATAAGAAAATGACAATGGGAGGTTCACTGCTTTACATACTATGGGCAGTATTTCCTATGATTTTATGTGCAGGAGCAGTCAAAGAATCAGGTATGCTTGCTCAAAAGGCATTCGGAATGTAAGGAGGGATTATCTTGAATTTACCTATTAATAAAAACATTGATGTTATGGATAAGAATTTTCTTAACCGGAAAAAACCATATCAGATTATATGTCTTATATTAGCGGTTGTTTTAGGTGTTGGATGTATGTTTATTTTGCAACCGTATATGTCTTCAACAACTGTTACATATGTTACAATGATTTTTTCCGTACCCTTAGGGTATTTAGGAATATATGAGAAGAATGGTATGGATTTTTTTGAATACAGAAGAAAGCAAAGAGATGTCAATGTTACAGGAAAAGTAGTGCATAAGACGGATATGAGTTTTGTTGAGAAAAATGCGGTTATTCAGAACTCAAATAAAAACAGCTTGAAAGTAAAGAAAAAATATATGAAGGCGGTGAAGAAACATTGAGTATGGTTAATATGGATACTTGGGCAAAGTATAAGAAATGTGACGATTTGAGGGTGTCAGCTCCAAAATCTGTAGCGGATACCATAGAAATAAAAAGTATTGCAGAAAACGGAATATTTGAAGTAGGAAAGGGCGGTGTTTTTACTAAAACATACGCCTTTTCTGATATAAATTATGCAACGGCTTCTGTGGATGAACAGGCTGAACTGCTTGAGAGTTGGGCTAAATGGCTTAATTCTAATAATGAGCAGTTCAAAATTACCTTTTCAAACAAAAACAGAGATATGCAACAGTTTCGAAATGACATATTGTTTAATCATAAGATGGATATGTTTGATGAGCTGAGAGACAGCTTTAATGATATTATTGAGGAAAGAATCATTGACAGTAGACAGGGAATCGAGCAGGAGCTGTTTATTACAATTAGGACAGATAATGTCAGCTCGTATGAAGATGCCAAAAATTATTTCAAAGACCTTGAGAACAGCATGGACAGAGCGTTCAAGGATATTGGCTCAAGATTAACTCCTCTTAATGCTACGGAACGTCTTAGAGTGCTGCATAATATATATAGGTTTGGCAACGAAGGTGAATTTTCTTTTGATTTTTCTTCAGCTGTTGAGCGAGGATGGGACTTTAAAGAAACTATTGAGCCTGCAAGAATGGATTTTAAGTTATCAGACCATTATTTCCAGGTCGATAATAATTATTGTTCTGCGGTATATATAAGGACACTTCCGTTTGGCGGCGAGTTATCAGATAGATTTTTGACAAATCTATTTGCTCTTAATATCAAGATGATGTGTTCTATCGACACTTATCCGATTAAGAGGGATGATGTTGATAAACGCTTGAAAAAGCTCTATTTAGGCGTTCAAAAGTCAATAAGGAAGCAGAATAAGAAACGTATTAAGGAAAAGGATTTTTCGAGCGAAATTTCAATAGACACGCAATACGCTGAAGTTGATATAAAGGGTATTATTGATGATGTAAGAAACAAGAATCAGCATATATTTTGGACGAGTATAGTTATTCTTGTTATTAATTCAAGTGTTGATGGCTTAAGAAAAGACATCGACCAGCTTGTACGTGCCGCAAGAGGTTCATCTGTATCTATTGAATATGCTTTCTCACAGCAAAAAGAGGCATTAAATACTGTATTACCGATAGGGGTTAAACAGGTGGATTTTGGAATACCACTTGAAACAAGAAGTTTATGCTCAATGTTTCCTTTCAATGTCCAGGAACTTATGGTTGCCGGAGGGAATTGGTATGGAAGTAACAAGGTATCAAAGAATCTGTGTATTGGTAATCGTAAGAAGCTTATGAATCCTCATGGACTTGTATTTGGTGTTACGGGTTCTGGAAAGACCGGTTGTGTATCTTTGGAAATGATGCAAAATTTCCTTAAAACCTATGATGACGATATTATATTCATTGATCCGAAGAACTCTATTTTTGATTTGGTTAGCGATTTACAGGGTGCTATTGTTGATATATCAACTACATCCGATACCTACGTAAATCCTTTGGAGTATTATGGCGATGAGTCAAGAATCAATATAGCGGACGAAAAGGCTGAGGTTGTATTAAGTATTCTTGAAGCATGTAAAAAGGAACCTTTGGACGCAAGGGAAAGCTCAATAGCAAATAGATGTTTAAAGTATATCTATAAGGATTCCTTACTTGGAACAGGCGTTAATCAGCCTACAATGAAAGACCTTTATGATGAATTTGATAAGCTTTCAAGGGAAGGAGAAGGCTTAGAAGCTTCTATAGCAACAGATTTGAAGCTCTATCTGGAGTTATTTGTAAAAGGGAGCTTGAATATATTTGCAAAGCCGACAAATGTCGATGTAGACAATCGACTTATTTGTTTTGGTTTAGGCGGAATCGGACAAGGATTATGGGATTTAGGTATTCTTGTAATGCTTGAACACGTTACAGAGCGAATTCGTAAGAATTATGCAAATAACAGAGCGACATGGATATATATTGATGAGATAGGAACACTATTTCAGCATGAAGCAAGTCAGAAGTATATATTATCACTTTGGAAAAAAGTTCGTTCAATGGGTGGAATATGTACCGGAATTATGCAGAATGTATCGGAAATCCTGCAAAACAATACAACTCAGGAAATCCTTGAAAACAGTGAATTCGTAATGATTTTAAAACAGCATACTGTAGCGGATAACAATCTTGTTGAAGCTTTGGGCATATCTTATGAGCAGGTTAAATATATAACATCGGAAGCGGGTTCCGGAAGAGGACTCTTAAAATGCGGACCAACGATAGTACCTATTGATATGGTTATCCCTGAGACTTCTGACTTGTTTAGGTATGTTGATACGGATGCTCACAAGAGATTTGAAAGAGCTAAAACGAAAAAATAAGTTATATTCAGATTAATATCGCTGTGATCACATAAGTGTTCATAGCGATATTGATATTATGGGAGTGATTAAATGAATGAAAACAAGCAGGGATTAGATAATAATGACATAATAGGGACTGCGATACAATCTGAAAGATTGGCAAGAGACAGCTCATCGTTAATAGGTTTGGCTAATCCGGGTAATGTTGCAAAAGATTATCATAATATTGCTAAAAATACAGAAAACAAACTAAATCAAAAGGTTCGGCATATTCAAAATAAATATAAGAGAGTCACAAGGTCTGATTATTCAAGCTTAAAGAAGAATGAGATTATTGCAAAAACAAAGAAGAAGCTTGATAAAGCTGTAGAAAAAAGAGATACGTACGTTAATAAGAACTATCGTAAAGAGAGTATAAAGAAATCCTTGATATTAAAATATCCCCGTAAAGCAAAAGATAGGATAGTCACAAGTGTTAAAACAAAAATTATAAGCTCCGATACAGGCTCAAATATTATTAAAGCCGGAAACAAGGTAGTAAAGGCGGGAACTCCGTTAGTTAAATCAGCAAAGATAAGTAAAAATATTGCGTCTAAAGGACTAAAGTTTACAACTGAAGGAAGAAAAATGATTAAAAACTTTCAGATTCAAGCTGTATTAGAAGATGATCCGTATAAAATGGCTTTTAATGTTGGTAAAAATGCCTTAGTCGGTACCGTAAATGTTGCACTTGAATTAATGAAGAAGATAATGCAACTTATCGGTAGAGGGATAATTAAGCTATTAATGCCTGTTGTTCCGTATATTTTATTGATATTTGTACCTTTTATAGCTATTTTGCTAATTGCAGGAGCAGGTGACAGTGAAGAAAGCGAAAGAGAAACGATGTTACTTGCAACGATGATGCAGCAAGAAAGTTCTCAATCAGCTAATTATTTCGGTTCAACAGATTTTACCTCCGGGGATTGGGTTTACAATCAGATGGTTTTAAATGTTAAGGCGTATGATTACTGTAGTTGGGGTTGTGGACTTACTTCTCTTGCTGATTGTCTGGCTTATTTTGGTGTGACCGTTAATGGTAATCTTGTTAATCCTCAATATATATACACTTGGGCAAAAGATAGAGATATTGAGGGAATAGCACAGGTTGTTTTTGAAGATTTTTGTGCACAGACAGAAGTGAAAAATACCGGCTTAAAGATGGAGCGATTGTCAAATGTTAAAGATGATTTTGATAACACCATCGGAAAAGCATTAGATGAAGGAAAGTTAGTTATTATAAATGCAAAATATGGAAGTTCTAATGCTGTTTTCTTGGCTGATGAAAATGGAGTAGTTAAACAATTTGCCTATATAGATAAGACTACAGGATATAATAGTCACTTCTTTGTTCTTTGTGGTTGGGGTGATAATAAAGAGGCAATTAGATGTGCGGATCCAAATGGCGGTAAAATAAGATATGCAAAAACAGAATTATTAAAAGAAAACCTAAGAGGTCGTGGCGGAGGAAATTCTCCATCATCGATGCAGGCATGGGCTTTCAGTAAAGAAAATTAGAAATGAGGTAAAGGATATGTTTGATGATATAAATGAGAAAATAGAATATGAGTGGAGGAAATGGGAAAATTATCTTTACTTACAATCATCACCAGAATGCGTAAGCAGAAGCTATGAGATAACAGTTAAAAGGCTCATATATCAAATGCTCATTAAACGTCTTGATAAGATGAATGATTTTGATAAACGGGCTATGATGTACAAAAAGGATTTCATTGACTTCATGTATTCTAAAAGCTCAGATGAACAAATAATTGAAATTAAGTCAGGGAAAATACCGGATGATGTTTTTGAAAAGATGTTGAAGATTTCTCTTACATAAAGCTGCTTTATGCAGCTTTTTTATTTGGAGGTAGAAAATGAACAATAAAAGGGAATTAATGGATAGAGAAACACAGATAGCTAAAGATGTCGATATGGTTTATCTTGTTAAAGCTTTTGGATATACACCGATTAAACGGGGTAAAACTCATATATTAAGGGAACATGATAGTTTTGTTATTTTTAACGATACAAATACTTTCTATCACTATTCTCAACGTCAGGGAGGTTCTCCGATTGATTTCTGTATGATGTATGGAAATATGACTACAAAGGATGCTATTCATTACTTACTTGATATGGCAGGAAAACATCATGAAGAGATAGAATCTTATACCTATAAGGCAAAAAAGGTCAAAAAACAAGAATATAACCTTGCGGATGAACTTCCAGAGGCAAATGATAACTATAAAAGAGTTTTTGCATATCTTAATAAGACAAGAGGAATATCAGGAAAGGTTATATCCTATTTTATGCATAATAAAATGCTATATGAGTCAAAGGAACATCATAATTGTGTTTTTGTAACAAGGGATGAAAATGGGACTCCTAAATACGCTTCAATGAGAGGCACTTTAACGAATCAGAACATCTTTAAAGGAGATGTAAAAGGTTCTGATAAGGAATATGGATATGGGGTATATAATCCCGGTTCAGATAAGGTTATAGTCTTTGAAGCTCCAATTGATTTAATGAGTTTTTTGACCTTATATCCGGATAATGAATGTAGTTTACACGCTCTTGGCTGTCTTGGCATTAATTCGCTTATTAGTTTTTTAGGCAAACATCCGGATGTTAAAAGGATTACTTTTATCCTGGATAATGATATACATGCTATAGAGGCTACACAAGAGTTTAAGATGTTCTTGTCTGAGCAAGGTTTTACTATTGAAGAACATGAAATAAGCCGGATAATGAGTGATGTAGGTATTAATGATATTAATGATTATCTTGTAATGAAAAATGCTTCAAGAGAACAAGAGAAAAAAAATAAGATTTTGTAACAAGGTATATGTCTACATATCAAAGATATATACCTTGTTGTTTTTGGAGAATATATGAATAAGGATTTAAATGATATAAATAATGGGATTACAGATACATTGAATGAAATAGATTATATTGACAAGCTTATAGCTGATTATTTTGATTCGTATGTTTTTAGTAAGGATTCCGGTGATGAGAATGATATTGAAGATGAATTAAATAAAATGATTGAGGTGGATGATGTTTATGAATGATTATTTGAATTGTAGCTATGTTGTAGTTTTGTTGCAGTTTTATTGCAGTAGCTTTCGAGGGTTAATTAAAATGGGGGTTTTAGGGGGCTGTGCCCACAAACAAGTTGCGTTTTGTCCGACAAAATGCGTATCTTGCTAAGTTTAACAATCTTAATAGTGCTTGTGAATTGCATTTTTGTTGTAGTTTTATTGTAGTTAAATTGCAGTAGATTTGAATTGTAGCTATGTTGTAGTTGAATTGCAGTTTTATTGCAGTTTTACTTGAATTGTAGCTTTATTGTAGATATATTGCAGTTCTGTTGTAGTTTTATTGTAGTTAAATTGCAGTATATCTGAATTGTAGCTTTATTGTAGTTAAATTGTAGCTATGTTGTAGTTAAGTTGTAGCTTTATTGCATTTATATTTTTTTATTGTATTCGCAAATAAAGAAAAAAAGGAGCAGGTTTATGAAAGAAAGGAAGATATATAAAAAGTCAATCAGATTTGAAGAAAGCCTTATGGAAAAGATTATTGCTGAAGCAAAACAAATAGGCATTAGCGAATCTGAATATATAAGAAGAAAGGTATCAAATGATATTATTCCGGATGACAGAGAAACATTTAGGGCTATTCGTCGAGAGCTTGGGGCAATCGGAAATAATATAAATCAGATAGCACATAAAATGAATTTATATACATTTAACACGCAAGATTTCATCACTATCGAAAATATGAAAAAGGATATTTTTGAAATACGAAAGAAAATGGATGTATTAGCTAAAAAATATGAATGAGAGGTGTAAATATGGCTGTTAGTAGGTTGGGACATATTAAAGAAGCAAAGGGAAATAATAAATCTGCTGGGTTAAAGAATGTTATTGAATATATTTTAAATCCGGCTAAGACAGAAGATTATAAGTATGTCGATGTTAAAAATATGTATATAGGTACAAAAGTTGATTATATGGATTTATATAATCAGATGGTTGATACAAAAAAAGCATTTAATAAACTTGAAGGTAGACAGGGCTATCATTATAAGTTTTCTTTTGCTGATAAGGATAATATATCACCTGAAATGGCTATGGAGATTACAGGTGAGATAATAGACAAGTTATTTCCGCAATATGAAACAGTATATTCCGTACATACAAATACTGCTCATATACATTCTCATGTTGTATTTAATTCTATAGATTTCATTGAGGGATATAAGTATTACTATAAAAAAGGGGATTGGCGTAAGATTATTCAACCTGTGGTTAATGATATTTGTCTTAAGCATAAACTTTCTTATATTGATTTAACAACATATAGAGATGATGATAAAGAAAACAGATATAGAACTTATGGGGAATGGCTTAAGGATAATAAAAAAAAGAAAAATGCAAAACCATATAAGCTTATACCGGAAATAAGAAAAGATGTTGATGAGTGTATAAGCCTTGCGGCTGATTATGACGAATTTAAGAAGCTGATGGAGGAAAAAGATTATAAAGTAAATGATAAAGGGAAATATATCAAACTAATGATGCCTGGTCGAGAAAAATATATAAGATTATATACTTTGACACCTGATAAGCGTACATATACGAATGAAAACCTTATTAAGATGATAAATGGCTCATTCAAGCCTATAGATAGAGCTAAGGTTATTGAGCAAATGTATAAAGATTTTAATATTTTTCTTAATACAAGAAGAATTGATATTGTTACAAAAAAAGATAGGAATAATATTGATTTTGCTAAAGCACAGGAGACATACAAATTTATAGAAAAGAATAATATATCGAGTAAAGATGAATTAATCGAGTATATATCTTATTTAGAGCAGGCAGATAAGGAGTTAAACATATTAAAGCGAAATTTTAATACAAATATCTCAAGATATGAGGAATATGAAGTTGAAATGGATATTATCATATCAAATATTAAATATGTAAAAGAATATAATATTACCGGAGACCATAAGCCGGAACGAGATAAATGTATTGCTGCATTACAAAAATTGCTTAAATTAGGCATATCTCCGTCACAGTTATACATTAATATGAGAAAATCAGAGAAAATCATTAATGAAATAGATAAGTTTAAAAAGAAAATATATGTCGATAAAATTATTGCAAAGAGAGCGTTAAGTAATTTTGATACTGATGGCGGAAAAGACAGGAAAAATATTGACGATAAAAAAAGAGAGAATTATAATAAAATCAGTAAAAAATCACAGGATATTCAATTAAAGTAGGAGTGATGTTTATGAGTTTAGTTATTTTAAATATTGATGATGAAACAGGATTGCCTTTGGATAAAAGTTATATGGAACGTGAATTGCCGCTTTTTCTTGATGTTTCATTAAAAAAGATGAAAGAAACTTGGAAAATAATTGACTCCGGAGAGGAGTGCAATGATTGGGACTGTGATTTTTGCGATTTACAATCAAGTATTAATGTTGCTGAAGTAGAAAATCTTATAACAAATGATCAAGCGTGGTATTTGAGGGAAAAGTATTTAGGAATGGAAAAAAATAGAAACACTTGATAGATTAAGATTTAATATTATTGATATTATTTGATTTATGACATATAATTATTTTGTAGTTTAATTATTTTATTTTTCTTAAAAGAGGTGATTTTATGGTTTATAAACACAAAATGTTTATAGAATTGGATAGGGATAAAATAGAACGGGAAAAAAAATATGATTATATTGATATGATTCGCATTATTGATAATGTCTTTGCTGAAAGAAATATAAAAAAAAATGGTGAAGGATTGTATGAAGGTGGTAGCTTTGTTTCACTTATTCCTATTGTAAGGTTTTTATCACAAAATGATTGGTTCATTGATAATGCTAAGACATGGCTTTGGTATGAACTTGAAAAAGAAATTGAACATCCAAATGATGACGATTATTCAGTCGAGGATTTATTGTTAGAATATAGAGAAAGTATTAACAAACAAATGGTGGGATAATATTTATGCTCAATAATAAGAAACGCTGGTCTGTTAATTTTGATTTACATATAGATTTGTTGGAAAAATATTTTTCATCTACTAATCCAAAGGATGCATATCGTGTGGTTGGTCGGTTTTTTATTGAAAAAGGATTTGAACATAGGCTTGGTTCAGGATATGTTTCCGTCGATTTGCTGTCAAAAAAAGAAATAACTGATATTATATACGAAATGTTTGAAAAAATGCCTTGGATTTATAATTCATCGAGGCACATTGATTTTGCTGAAGTAAATGATAATGTATTTGATGCAAAACAAGTATATGATGATAAGTTGTCTAATATGAAAATTGAACCTAAAAAATATGTTAAAAATCATAATGCAAATAAATCTGTTAATAAAAGACCTAAATCACGATGATTGTAAAAGGAACGCTTCTGTGTTCCTTTTACTTTAATACAGAATACAAAACGAAATTAGACTTTTTAAAAGCGTGAGTACGAATAGAACGAAATTATACTTTTTATTAATTTAATATAATGATATATTATACTTAGCGAAGTCGATAAAGGATTCTTTATCGGCTTGTTTTTATGCAGTAAATGAATATAGAAGGGCGGTTGTATGATAGAAGAAAAAAGAGAAAAAAATAAGTAGTAAATCGAATCGTTGAAAGGAAGGTAAAAAAACTATGGATAGAGAATTGATTAAAGATGAAATAAAATTAACGGATAATGAATGTTGTATAGTTTTTGATTTTGGATGTAATTTTCCATACTCAAATTCTGATATATTAACTTTTAGCTTTTCTTTAGGAATGGATGAATTTAGTGATTATAAAATAAACCATCGTTATCCTAACAAATGTTATCATACTATTTCAAAAAAATATGGGAGAAAAGTAAGTAAATTAGGATACCCATACATTATAAAACTCAATGAACAGTCGCCTATGCTTCTTAACTTGAAAGTGGGATTAAAAGGACAGCATATAACTTCAGTTTTTCCAATTCAAACAAAAATGACAAAAGATAAGCCTGTATGTGGTTTAATAATGAATTGGGATTTTGATAATAATAATTTTCGTTTTATATCATATGAGAGTACAGATAACGGAATATGGCAACAACATAATTGGTATAGTTATGAGGTGAAAAATTATAAATTGACTGATTATGATATATTATTGGGCAAACCACAAAGGGTTGATAAAGATAGCTCTATATTAATTTATAATGATATTATTGAACCTTTTCCAACACCACTATTTGAGCTAATGTTATAATTATTTTGTAATATATAATTTTAATAATTTAATATAATGATATATTATACTTAACGAAGTCGATAAAGGATATTTTGTCGGCTTATTTTTATGCAAAAAATGAATATAGAAGGGCGGTGGTATTGTTGTATGATACTTTATCAATTACATCTGAAAAGGATTATGTTAAATCTTTAGTTAAATTAGGAGATGCACTTAACTTTGTAGCAGCTGAGCTTGCTAAAATCGGTTCTGATTTTGGCCAGGAAGCTGCTTATATTATTAATCTTGATAGACATCAGGTTCCGATTAGAACAAGAATTATTGCTTTAGGCACTTATTGCAGCGTTCCTCTTGTTCCGGGGGAGATTGTAAAGGCTGCTTTAAAGGATAATGCAGATAGTATAATGCTGATTCATAATCATCCGGCGGGTGAGCTTGCTCCGAGTCAGGAAGACATTGCACAGACACAAAAGATAATAGATGCGTGTGATTTATGTGGAACAACACTTGTAGACCATATCATTATGAGTAATGACAGTGTTCATAACTATAAAATATACAGTTTTAAGAAAAAAGGTGTTGTTGAACTTGGAAGATATGCTAAAAGTTATGAAAATATGAGTATTGATGATGTTAAATTTGGCTCTGACGCTCAAATTAAGAATATGCCTAAAAATAAAGGGAGGATATAGTTAATGTTTTATGATGTAAAAATTAGACAATTACAAAACAAAGGGGATCTAAAAGCATACGCTTCTGTAACTTTTGGCGGTTGTTTAACAGTTAGAGGTATAAAAATATATGAATCCGATGGGAAAGTTAAGGTTGATATGCCAAAAGTAAGAAATAATCGCAAAAATGAGCTTGGGGATTATGTTGAAAGATTAATTGCTGTCCCGAAAAAAGAATTTGCCAAAGAGTTTTTTAAAAATATTGAAAAGGTGTATTTAAACCAGGATGATAAATCAGCAGATAACCGTAATGATGAATTTAAATATTCTATAACCTTTACACCTTATTCATCAGGCGGCAATGTTCTCGGTGTTGCTAATATTTGTATCGAGGACAGCTTTTTAATCAATGGCTTTACAATTATGAATGGGAAAAACGGCATTTTTGTAAATAATCCTAAAATATTTAAGGATGATGAATACAAGGATATTGCATTTCCTATCACTTCTGAATTCAGAACGGAATTATACGACAATATTTTAGGTATATCTCAAAAGAATTTAACAGAAGACGAACAAAAGATTGTAAGCGGTTTATCCCACAAAAAGACAGCATATCTTAATCAGATAGAACAGATTGATAATATGTTGCCTGAAGCTTACGACAAGTTTAAAAATGCTAAAAGCAGTAATGCTGAAGATACCGTTATCAATGAAATTGGTACTCTTGTTGTTAGTAAATATGAATTATCTGAAAAAATTTCTCTTCTTGAAGATGAAATAAACAGAATAATGTTTGAAAAACAGTCTAAAGATAAAGATTTGATAAAAGACAATAAGAGAGGGGGAAGATAGGCATGAATTGGGAAGATTTGGTTTTCATCATTGAAAATATTAATGATGGGACAGGCGAAAAAATGAGGCATTCTGTTGTTCGGCTTGTCGATTTAGATAAGATTAATTTGGTTCTACCGGATAAGAATTCATTCGAAATGTTCAGAACGATTGACGAAATAAATGGTGGATATTGCTTGGTAAAAAGATGTGAGTCAAAAGATGATTTCTTAAATTTTATTGACGGAAAATACGTTAATAATAATGAAAACTTGGTTTTTAAACTTGAATATCGTTTTTTTAATAAAGATGTTGAACGTTTTTTGAGAAACAGCTTAGATAAGCATTATGAATGTCTGGGAGTAGATGATATTAAAAACGGTATGTCTTTAAAACATACTAATGGTGAAAGGTATTTAATTGCGGATATATTGGAAAAACACGATAAAAAAGTTGATGCTTTGATTCAAAAAGCTTCAAATGGAGAGATTATCTTTGCTTCGGGTTTAAGTAACTATAAGATTGCGTATCCTGATGATAGAACCGGAAAACTTGCATATACAGGAATAGAGTGGGATAGTGGAAGATACTATGGTTCATTAGACAGAAACACTAATATACAACATATTATGTTACATCTGCCTGTGGACATTAAATGCGTAGATGATATAGCTTCATTTAGAGCTAATCTTTTAAAGGAATACATTAATACGCAGGATATTGTTAATGACAGGTTTCAAGCAGATGAACGGCTTAAAAGCATTGCTTCCGAGGTATTGGATGATAAGTTTTTAGGGCTTGATTATAATGATTTCTTTAAATGTCTTAATGATGGTAATTTTGACAAACTCTACAAGGATGACAAAGTCAATGATAAAAAAACTGATAGGAGGTTTTAATTATGAGTGAGGTTGCAGGATTAAGTGAAGGTATTGAGGGATTAAGAGTTATGATTGATGGCTCTGAAAAGTTTTTGAGACTTGGCGGAGATTTCGCAAAATGGTCAATTAGCAGTGTCTTAACATTTGCAAAATTCTTATTTAATACTTTTAAAAAGAAAAGTGAGGAGCTTAAGCCCGGTGAAATGGATTTTGCAAAACTCTTTAAAAATTCCGGAAATAATGTTGGACTTATGAGGATTGATACTAAAAAGCTCGATGATTTTATTAAGGCTTCTGAAAAATCAGGTATTTCATTCTCAATAATGCCGGATATTAATAAGGCAGATGGTAAAACGGAGATTGCTTTTCCGCAAGAACAGGCTTTTGCAGTAAACTATTTTGTCGCAAGTAATAAGGAATTTGCAGAAGTTATTACATTTGATGATTATTTCAAAAATGCGGATGCGGATGACCTTATTAATGAAATGAAAAATGCGGAGGAATCAATTACTGCCGCAAAATCAGCAAAAGATATGGGATTTGAGGGAAGTGAAGCTGTGCAAGACAATGAAGTAAAAATATCAGTTGATACCTTTGATAGCAGTAAAAATTATATGGATATCATTGGAACAAATGATTATGAGCTAATAAAGGTTAAATCTGAGTATCTTGATAAGGCGGTTTTTGCTGAAAACAGTGAATATACATTAATTGCAATTCCTAACACAAGAGAACAATATATTATGGTTTCAAACAATCGATTTACAGGGCAGATTGAAAGAGAAAAAGCACCGGATAAAGATAAAGGCAGAGTCTTGTCTATTAACTGTGTTTTTGCAAAGAATGAAACAATGGCAGTGGTTGATAAGGATGGTAAGCAGCTTATGGATAGTAATAATCAGCCTGTGGTTATAAATGCAAATGACTTATCGCAAAGATTTAGAGACATTGATATGAAGAATAAGGATATTGCTGATAAAAAAGAAAAAATGAAAGCTGATTTGCATGATAGTAAGGGAAATGTTAAATATTTTGATAAATCTAAGACTGACAGAGTAATCGATAAAAAAGATAATGTTTTATCGGTTAATTTTGGTAAAGATAAATTAAAGCCTGCAACACCTAAAGTAAATATTCCGACACCAAAGCCTCCGAAAAGCAGATAGGAGGTTTTTTAATGAGTAAAAATAAGAAAAAAAATAATAAAAAGAAAAATGAAATAATATTTTATTCAATAGTATACATTTTGGGTTGCTTTTTTGTGATTCATTTTTCAAGTGTTATATCTGCAGGTGATGATGTTTTTTCTTTTTATAAGAAATACAGTGAGTTTATTAATAAACCGTTTAGATTAAGTGATATACATTTTTCGATATATACAGCTCGTTTCCTTTTGTTGTGGACTTTTTCATTTGTTTTTATAATTATGCTTAACAAAACAAAAAACAAAGCGTTTATGCCGGGAAAAGAGTATGGCGATGCTAAATGGGCAAATATTGATAAAATAAATAAGAAATTTGCTGACTCAAGAGAACATTGTAACCGCATTTATTCTGAAAACGTAAGAATAGGAATGGACGGAGATGTAACAAGAATTAACAATAATGTACTTACTATTGGTGGTTCCGGTGCAGGAAAGTCGTTTTTCTTGCTTACGCCTAATGTATATCAAGCTAATACCGAGGATATATTTCCGGGAAGCTATGTATTCACGGATCCGAAAGGTGAGTTATTACAGAAAAACGGTGCTTTTCTTGAAAACAGGGGTTATAAAATAAAAGTTGTGAATTTATGTCCGGACACTTTAGGTGAAAGTGATTGTTATAATCCGTTTGATTATATTAAATCTGAAGCCGACGTAAATAAGCTTATAACTAATTTATTCGCAAATACCACACCTAAAGACGCAACAAAAGGCGATCCGTTTTGGGAAAAGGCTGAATCCATGTTTTTGGAAAGCCTTTTTTTATATGTATGGCTTGAAGCTGAGAGACTTGGGATACCTAAAAATTTCTGTTCAGTTCTTGATTTGCTTAATCTTGCAGAAGTAAATGAAGATGAACAATCCGAACTTGATATATTATTTGAGCAGCTGGTTGAAGATACAAAGGATAGAAAAAAAGGAGGAGGGAAAAAACATCCGGCATATATTAAATATCATAAGTCTGTAGGTGGTGCAGCTGATACTGTACGTTCAATTATTATTAGTGCTAATTCAAGGCTTGCCATATTTGAGAATGAAGAAATTAGAAGGCTTTTAAGTAAAGATGAACTGGATTTAGGCAGTATAGGAACAGGAAGAGTTGATGGTAAAGAAAATGTTAGAACTGCTCTTTTAGTACCATAAAAGTGTAGTTGTTAGAGAGTAATTAACTCTGACATCTGCACTTATTTTATTATAATAAGGGGAGTAATTGGTCTGACGTGGCTCT
>CACWQH010000024.1 GCA_902762955.1 uncultured Lachnospiraceae bacterium | reverse complement strand
GGAAGAAGGATAAAGGCTATGGAAATCCTCTATGCTTTGGGTGAATATACGGGTAAATCAAAGGAGTATATAGCAAATCTTTGGTCTGAGCTTCTTAAGGATGAAGGGCTTATGGCAGAATTTATGTATTACCTTGATAACCATACCTTTAAGGATGATTATAAATATAAGGAGTACGGTCTAACGGATATATATTTTTATAACTTAAGAGTTGCTGAAATTCACTGGGACTTAGGCAAGGATTATCCGTCCGGCAGAGAGTGGGACGGCAACAAAGAGACGATAGTTTTAGATACCTTTGATATGATGGTAAAGCTAAAAAATGAGCCTGAGAAGTATCTTAAGCTTTTGTTGGAAAATCCGGGACAGGACAGGTACATATAATAATGCCTGTGAGAAGGTTTATCATAAGTATTATGGATATCTGTATGTTCTTGACACCATTTAGTTTAATGGTAAAATGATAGTATATTTTATATTAGGAAGGAATATATATTATGAATAATTATTTAACAGCAAAAGTAACTGTTAATTCGGCGGCAAATGTTATAAAGCTTATAGTGTTTGGTATTCTTTTTACAGCCGGAGTTTCTGTAATGCCGTCTCAATTTAAAGATAGTACACTTCAGGGCGTTGTATCTGTAATTTTAACAATTTTACTGGCTCTGCCGATTGTAAAGGTAATTTTTATATATTACTATATGTCACTTGCAAAAAAGTATGCATATGTATTTGCAAATAATACCGATACCAAGATTACTTTCAGCGAACTAAGAGACCATCTTAATAGAAGTAATGTGGAGGATGAACTTCAAAAGCTTATCACTAAGAAATATATAAAAAATGTTATAGTTGAGATGAACACACAGACAGTGGTTCTAACATCAGAAAATGCCATGCAGGCAAATAAAATCTATGTTGAAGTAACCTGCCCGGGTTGTGGTAATGCCATAACTATCGTAAAGGGTGAGGCTGCCAAATGCCCGTACTGTGACAGGGCGTTGCTGGGATAGGATAGGTGAAATACATTTTGTTTTAATAGATTTAAAGCTATTGAGGCATTTATGTGTAGAGAATTTGTTGGCGTAGTCATGTAGGAGTGACTACGCTTTTTTCTTTACTGACGGCATAAAATCCTCGATATAATTCCAAAAGATTTTAATATTCTGTATTTTCTTAATGCCAATACGCATTTCCTTAGATTTTGCACACATAATGCCTTAAGAAACGTTAATTTGACTTTTATTGTTTTTGATTTCAGGTTAAAGGAGCAGGATTTTTGTAGACATAATATCCCGTCTAATCAGTATGGTATCACATATTGTGAACTTTACCAATAAATAATTCTTGAAATTGTAAGATATTATAACGTATTGTGTATTATAACTTGCGTTTTGGCCTATTATATGTTATCATTAGAAGTTGAAAGAGGTGAGATTATGAGCTTTGCAGAACGCTTAAAGGAATTACGAAAGGCAAACGGATATACACAGGTTACTCTGGCTGAAGCACTTGGCCTTTCAAAAGGTACTGTGGCTATGTGGGAAACAGGGAAACGGACTCCGGACTATGAGACTATAAACAGGTTGTCTGATATGTTTGACCGTAGGATAGACTATATCCTCGGGTACTCTGATGACGATTCTTCTCCGAAACTGACTATGGAGCAGATTAATCAACTTGGAGAATGGGAAATACAGAATGAGCAGATAGATATCTTTCGACAGTTTTTACGGCTTGATGCTTATGGTCAGGCATGTGTCAGTGCATTGATCCAGCGAGAAGGTGTACGTTGTCGGGAGCAAAGCACAGAACGAGACATTTCAAATATAAAAGTAGGAATACAGACGGCTGAACGTAAGGTAACAGATATACCTTATGGTCAAAAATAAGTTTAACGATAATAGATTGTAAGTTTGAACGCATTGTAATTTCTGAGATTTTAGATTGAAAATCTTAGAATGAGGGAGGCACAAAGGATGGCAGAGAATGAAATTGCTGTATATGAGCCGATAGATAAGGAAAAGATAAAAGCTAAGATATTTGACATTAGAGCGTATAAAGTAATTATGGACAGCGATATAGCTGTGTATTTTGATGTGGAAACCAAGGCTCTGAACAGAGCTATGAAGCGTAATATAAAAAGATTCCCTGATAATTTTTGCTTTCAGTTAACAAGAGAAGAATATCGTGAAATTCTAAGGTGCCAATCTGGCACCTTAGAATTGGAGCAAGGCAAATATTCCAAGTACCTGCCGTTTGTTTATACAGAGCAGGGTGTAGCTATGCTTACATCAGTGCTTCATACAGACAGAGCTATCGAGGCAAGCATACAGATTATGGAAGCATTTGTTGAGATGTCGCATTATATAAGGCAGAATAAGCAATTACTCCCATATGATGAGTTGAAGGCACTTGAACTAAAGCATTATCAGTTATCCGACAAGGTACAAAACATAGAAGATAATATGATCACTCGTGCGGAGCTTTCTGATCTTATGAAATTGTTTGACTCCGGTATCAAATCTGAGGAAATACTTATTCTGAACGGTGAGCCATTTAAGGCAGATGAGGCATTTCAAAAGATATATAAGAAGGCGAAGAAAAACATTATTATGGTCGATGATTATCTTGGAGTGAAGGCTCTCCGCCATCTTGTCCAAGCTAAAGCCGGTGTCGATATTACTATCATAAGCGATAATAAAGGATACTCGCCACTCAGGCTTTCAGAATACACTGACTTTCAGACTGAATATCCGGGGATGCCTATCAAGTTTATAATGACACAGAATAAGGTGCATGACAGATTTATCATTTTGGATTACGGCACTAAATCGATGAAAATATATCTTTGCGGGTCAAGCAGCAAGGATTCCGGAAACAAAATTACAGTTATAGTTGGACTTGAGAAAACGGACATATACAAAGATATGATAAACGATTTGCTGAAAAATTCCGCTCTTACATTACGATAGAAAATGTTGAGGTGACGTTAGGAATAAAAACTCGTTCAAGTATGGGGTGTCAGCACAATATAATATAGTATGGCTTCGATATAGCTCCTCGTGATATGTCTTTCGTATAAAATCAATTTTTTCTTACAATCCCTATCTTGCAGCCTTAGTGCTGTTTCTTTTTTTGTGAAAATAGTATGGTTCTTCTTATTGACAACCATACAACAATATTGTATTGTGTATATACGATATATACAATTCTGATAACGCAGCGAAATAAACGAAAAGATATATAACAAGCTTTACGGAGGTTCTTATGCAGGATTTTGAATATGCGATTGAGGTTAATAACCTTACTAAAAAATATGACGGATTTACGTTAGATAATGTGAGCTTTAAGGTTCCGAAGGGAAGTATTATGGGCTTTATCGGACAAAACGGAGCAGGTAAGTCCACCACGATTAACGCAATTTTAAATATTGTTAAGAGGGACGAGGGCGAGATTAAGCTGTTTGGTCTTGATAATTTAAATAATGAAACAGAGGTTAAGGAAAATCTTGCTGCCGTATTTGATGAACTTCCGTTTAATGAGGATTTAAATGCAAAGATACTGTCAAAGGTTATGAGTGACATATACAAGAATTGGGATGAAAAGGTATTTTTCAATTATTTGGATTTATTTTCACTTCCGTCAAAAAAGGCATTTAAGAAGTTTTCCAAGGGTATGAAGATGAAGCTTCAGATAGCGGTGGCACTTTCGCATCACGCAAAGCTTTTAATCATGGATGAGGCGACCACAGGGCTTGATCCGGTTGTAAGAAATGAGATACTGGATATTTTCATGGAGTATCTTCAGGATGAGAATAATACAATCTTTATGTCCACGCATATAACCTCCGACCTTGAAAAGATTGCCGATATGGTGACCTTTATTGATGAGGGAAAGATTATTTTAAGCGGATACAAGGACGAGATTTTGGATAACTACGGAATTATTAAATGCGGCAAGGCAGAATTTGAGAGTGTTGATAGTGCCGATTACATAGGCATAAGACACACGGATTATGGAGTGGAAATGCTTGTAGCCGATAGGCACAAGGCAGCAGAAAAATACACTGATATGGTAGTTGATAAGACTACACTTGATGAAATAATGGTATTCTTGGTTTGAAACGAGGAAAGCTTATGAAGAATCTTATTATGAGAGAATTTTATCTGGGAAGAAAGACCATCAGGATTTGCTTTATCACCATCCTTGTCTTTATTCTTATAGGAAATCTGGTTTTGCTTAGTGCAAGATGCGGAAATATAGCAAAGTATGTTTCCACCGAAAATCTTGATATGATATTTCCTTATGTGAGACTGGGACTTGCTTTTATGGTGTTCTTTGCCTGTATGGATGTAAGCGGAATCATACGTGTGATCTTTTCAGATTATTCCGCAGGCTTTAATAAATATTTAAATACGACACCTTTGAAAATGGTTAAATTTATCGGAGCAAAATATATCTCAATGTTTATTTTGTTTGTATGTGGTATTCTGCTTGGATTTATAAATCTTTTTATATCAAATGCAGTGAGCCATACCACCTTAAACAAAGGGGATATAGCTGTTATAGCTTTTCTTTGCGGAATCTTTCTTATAGCAGAGCTTTTGGCGGCATTTTTATTTATCAGATTTAGAAAGTCAAGTGTTATTTCTTTTATCGGAATGGTGATGATGATTCTTTTGATGCTTTTGTTTTTTGTGTTTATCGTAAAATCGGGAGTAGGTGACGCACTTGGTGAAGGTGATTATAAAGGTATCTATGATATTGTGACAGGTTTTGCTTTAAAATATATATGGATTATGATTATTCTTGTTATTGTTACGGCATTTGCAAGCTTTTACGGTTCATGTAAGGCGGCAAAAAGCTATGGGACAAAGGTGTAGATGTGAGGTGATTATAGGGTGCGCGGCATTATAAAGAAGGATTTGTATTTAGAAAGAAAAAACATATTTTTGTGTCTGGGTGTATATTTGTTTATGGCGATTATTGCTATAGCTGCTGTTATTTTTGCAAAAAATAATTTGGTATTTGCCAAAGAGTTTGGTCTTGATACAAATAATATATCAATGTGCCTTGCAATGCTTGTGTTTCTTATGGTTTTCTTCCTGCAAAGTAAGGTTTGCGGGATTGATGAAAGAAGAAAGTGGAGCTATTTTGGTACCTCAACGCCGCTTACGGAAAAAGGTTTGGTGGCATCCCGATATACACTGATGTTTATGATTGCGTTTACGGGATTTGTTATCTGCTTTTGCTTTGATATATTAATCTCGCTGGTAACGGGCATTCATACGGGTAATACTATTGTTTTTATGATGCTTCTTTTTGTAAATATATTTTATGAGGCTTTAGAACTTCCTTTTGTCATAAGATATGGAAGCGGCAGAGGAACAAATGTTAAGGTTGCGGTACTTTTGACGGTTTTCTTTTTTGTGATTTTATATGCATTATTTGGAGATATATCGGGCAAGGTAGAGTTCTTTAAGCAGCTTAAGGATAATCCTGATATATCAAAGTACATAAACGGTGAGGCGATAACGGCAAGGCTTCTTGATATGGCGGCACCAAAGCTTCTTATGGCGACACTTTTACCGCATATTATTGTATTACTTTATTATCTTTCATATCGCATATCCTGTAAGCTTTATCTAAAGGGAACGGAGGAGTATGATGCGTAGTACGGAAAATGTAATTACAGAAAAAAATGTAAATAATTTGAAGCCTGCCAGGAAAAAAATAATCATACAAATTATTCTGTATGTTATAATATCCTTTGGAATTATGTATGTAACGGGTGCATTTTACTTAAAAAAAGACGGATACTTAGTAAAGCATAACTTAACTGAGGTTTCTAACTTTTTATACCTGCTTGGAATCTTTTCGCCGCTTATAGCCTGTGTGATACTCAGATATTCTTCGGGAGAAGGTTTCAAGGATGGAATCATGCTTCCAAAGTTTACCGGACATTTCATGTGGTATTTTATTGCGGTTTTAGCACCTCTTTTTATGGGTTTAATTGGCTGTCTCCTTGTAACTTGTTCTTTACACGCAGGTTTTTCCTTCAAGAATGATTACAGCTTTTTTGTAAATATGCTTAATCCTGCAATATCGCTTGATATGGTATATTTTAATATGTTTATTTTACTTGGTGAGGAGCTTGGCTGGAGAGCATATCTTTATGATAAGCTGGAGGAACTGTTTAGCGGTAACCATAAGCGTGCAGTAAGCCTCTCTGTTATAATCGGCGGGACACTATGGGGACTCTGGCATGCACAGCTTGTTGTGGTATCAGGTCTTAATTATGGCAAGGATTACGCAGGATATCCTTATGTTGGAATTATACTTATGTGTATAAGCTGCATTTTTATGGGAGCGTTTTTACAGCTGTTAAGGAAAAAGACGGATTCGGTTATCGCACCTACACTGGCACATGCAGTGATAGATTCCTGTATTCCGGCAATTGTTTCAATGTTCCTTTCGGGAAATGAATCGGGCAACATACAGTTTACATTTGGTATATACGGATTGCTTGTACCTGCGATTGTCGTAGGTATACCAAGCTGGTATTCACTTCTTAGAGAAAGCGGGAAATAACATTGGATATAATTATTTCAAATATGGTGGATGAACCTATCTACCTGCAGATTGAAAATCAGATAAAGGCAAAGATAATGAGTGGGGAGCTTGCCGTAGGCGAGGCTCTCCCGTCGATGCGTAATCTCGCAATGCAGCTTCGGATAAGCGTTATCACTACCAAGCGCGCCTACGAGGAGCTTGAGCGGGACGGCTTCATAGAGTCCTACACCGGACGAGGATGCTTCGTCAAGGCACAAAATGCTAAGCTGCTTCGGGAGGAAACCTTGCGCCAGACGGAAGAACTGCTGTCGAAAGCAGTGGATAAGGCGAAGCTTTCCGGTATAGGGCTGGAGGAGTTAAAGGAATTATTAGAAAAAAATTATAATAAATAAAACGCAATATATTGCTTATTAGTGTTTAAAATCAGAGTTAAAACGCAATATATTGCATTTTATTTTTTTATATGTTATTATTCTGTTATAAGGTAGGTGTTAGAAAATGAATATTAATAATAACGTTGATGTTAAACTTGTTGAAAATGAAATAGCAGAAAGAATAAAACAATATAGAATTGCTTATCCGATGACACAAAAGGAGCTTGCAGAAAAATCCATGGTATCACTAAGGAGTATAAGCAGATTTGAGAATGGTGAGGATATAACCATGTCAAATCTGATTAAGTTGATGCAGGCACTTGGCATAGGAGGAAATCTTGAGGTTTTAGTGCCTGATTATACAATGCGACCATCTTATTTTATAGAAAATGAAGAAAAGCGAATGAGAGTGGGAAAGAGGAAGACTTCTGATAATACTTGGAAGTGGGGGGATGAAATATGATACAAAATGCAGAGGTTTATCTATGGGGAACCAGAATAGGTATAGTTCATCAGGATGAAACAAGTGGAATTATATCATTTGAATATGATAAAGATTTTGTAAGAAGTAATATTCAGGTATCGCCATTTAAGATGCCGTTATCTAACAATATATATACATTTCCGGAGCTTTCAAATACTTCATTTAAAGGATTACCGGGACTTTTGGCTGATTCACTTCCTGACAAGTTTGGTAATGCCGTTATAGATAAATGGCTTATAAGTCAAGGGAGGAATCCGGACTCATTTACGGCGATTGAGCGACTTTGTTATACGGGAAAAAGAGGCATGGGCGCATTGGAGTATGTCCCTTCAAATGGTCCTGTTTCAGATGGCGAGCTTTCCATAGATGTAAATGAAATGGTTAAGTTTGCATCAGAAATTCTTTCGGGTAAGGAAAACCTTAGTTATAACTCGAAGGATATAACTATGCAGCAGATGCTTGAATTTGGTACCTCGGCAGGAGGAGCCAGAGCAAAAGCAGTTATAGCTTGGAATAATAAAACAGGAGAGGTCCGCTCAGGTCAGACAGAGAATGACGAAAGCTTTGAACAGTGGATTATCAAGTTTGATGGTGTATCAAATAACGGTGATCATAATATTAAGGATAAAAAACAGTATACCTTAATTGAGTATGCTTATTATCTCATGGCAAAAGATTTTGGAATTGATATGAATGAGTGCAGGATATATAATAAGGATGGCCTTAATCATTTTATGACAAAACGATTTGATAGAAATAATGGCAATAAAATCCATATGCAGACATTTTCTGCGCTTTGTCATTATGATTATAATATACCTTGCCTTACCGGATATAAGGAGCTTGCTGTATATGGAAGAAGACTTGGAATTCTTTCCTACGATGTAGAACAAATATACAGAAGAATGGTCTTTAACTGTAAAACCTTTAATATGGATGACCATGTGAAAAATGTGTCATTTCTTATGGATAAAAAGGGGAAATGGAGTCTTTCTCCTGCATATGATTTGACCTATGCATATAAACCTGGCAATAAATGGATATCAAAGCACCAGATGACTGTAAACGGCAAAAACGATAATATTACGGATGATGATATCATTACGGTAGGACGGGATATGGGACTTTCAGTTCAAAAATGTAAAAAGATATTGGAGCAGGCAGATAATGTAGTGCCAATGTGGAAGAATTACGCAGAAAAATGTGGGATAAGTGAAGAAATTGCTACTCTAATTGATAGTAATATTAATTGAAATTTACAGGAGAAACATATATGACACAAGAGATAGTCATGATAGAAAAAAAGAAACCGTCTGTGGTTCGTTGGATAGTTGTTGTGGTGTCGCTTATCGTGGCAGAGATTGTTAACAGGTTTGCACTAAAAACCATATTAAAAAATATAGCAAACGATGAGGCCGGCAGAGATGATTTCACAATATTTCATCTGATTTTTATCGTATCTATAATAGCAGAACTTTTTCTTATTGTTCAATTTATATCACTTATTAAGGGACTATTCGATAAGGAGAAGGCTGTTCCCGTAAGAAAATCGGCACTTGAAAATGCAAAGGCAAGACAGGTGGTAGAAGAATTAAAAAAGAGCGGACGTTTTATAAACATTTTAAACGTAATATTATTTTCGATATTGCTTTCAATGATAAGCTTTTCATATATAAGAAGCGGTAGAAGTGAAAGCTACATAATTGCGGTAATTGTTCTGGTTTATATATTTATGATAAATCCGGTAAAGTTTATAGCGTCGGCTTTTGGTAAGGATAACAATGATATTTTAATTGATAAATGTGATCCTGTGACTTATTTTGATATAGTCGAGCTTACTGCACTTGAATCATCAAATTTCAGAAAGCATAACAATTCCAATCTGATCAGAATTGCGGCATGTTATTATATGGGGGATTATGATGAACTGTTTAAACAGCTTGATATATATGAAAGAAAAAATTTAAAGGTCAATGAAGGAATAAATGCCCTGTATTACAGAGGGGCAGCCTTTATCTATATAGGAAATGTTGATGCGTTTAATGTGGTTTCGGCAAAGCTTAATGACATTGAAACCAATATAAAGCTAACTGTAAGTGAGATGGCACTTGCCAAGGATGTAAGAAAAAACTGGCAGATTATGATTGGTGCCTTTGGAGACAATCCTGCAAGCGTAAAGGGCTTGATTACAGAAAAAATGAAGCAGAGCAATAAGCAGCTTTTTAGAATAGAGCTTACATATTATCTGGCGCTTGCCCAATTAGCAGAGGGTGACGAAGAAACAGCAATCTTAAATCTGAAATATGTAGCTAAAAGCGGTGGAACCACTGTGTTTTGCAATAAAGCAAAAGAGATATTATGGTCAAAGGGGATAAGCTTAGAATGAAAAATATTGATTTAATAATCAAACGTATAAAAAATGAATCCAAAGCTAAGATAATAGGTGGTCTTATAGCAATAGGAATTATATTGATATACTGCTTAAAGGCATATAATGAGGAGCTTTTAGGTACATTTGGCATAATAGTTGTATGCGTAATACTTTTACTTTTTATTGTTCTTACGATTGATGGATGTATGAGATATAAAAATCCTTTGAAAAAATATCCGGGTATTGAAAGGATGGCAAGTATTATTGATGCATCCGAAGGTCCAAGATATGAAGACCGATACATATATATCATAGAAAATATTCTGATAATAAAGGCTCGAATATATGATATGACATACCTTGAGGATATCTATGCAATATACCGTGAGAAAATGACCACAAGAGAGATACAAAATATCGTTCTTAGGACTAAGTATCGTAAGACTGTCATAAATGTAGCGGGTATGAATAAAGATGAGATTAATAATTATATGGCTACGATTAAAAACTTTTGTCCGAATGCAGTGTTAGGACGTAGAACTAAATGAGATTTAATATAGAAACATTAGTAAGAAAATAAGTGCTGTATTCTTATAATAAGTAAGGAGTTGTCTTATGGATTTAGGTAATTTAATTGTTATAATCTTTAATATTGTATTTGCAGCAATACTTATATTATATAAATCAATGACATTTAACAGACCTGTTTTTTTATCTGATGCTGATAGAAAGCTTGCGTTGAATGGGCTTTCATCCGTCAAATTTGAGCATGGTGCCAATGAGCATGAAGTTGAATATATAGCAGATTATTATAAAAATAGAAAAATACTTATCACTTTATTTTGTATATTTAATTTTTTTGTAGAGGTAATAATGCTTGATGATTTGAAGTGGATGGGAATCATTTATCTTTTAAATATAGTTTACATAGCGATAGCATTTATGCAGCATAACGAAGCTAAAAATCCGGATTTATATATGAGGACTAAAGGTTATGTTTTAAGGCGAAAAGAGTTTGAGAATTTAAAAAGTCGCGCTGATTTTTTATTAAGAGATGGCGTTTGGTGGCATTATAACTATTACTCTGTATATATTGTTTATAAATTACCGACAGGGAAAATAAAAACAAAAAAAGTTCAAATTGATGGAGATAAATATGTTTTCTATGGTACATCAAATGTTTGTAATGTTATTTTAAGAAAAGGTGTATTTGTAGGGTTGATTGAGTAAAGGAAGAGCTAACTTGTTTTTTAGAAAAAAATATTTGAGAGATAAAGTAAATAAAGAATTTGGAATAAAGAGAGATAATATTGAGTTGGAAGAGAATGTCAGCCTTTATTATGAAGATTGTATTAATAATTCTGAATCGAATTATATAGATGATGATACTTGGGACGATTTGGAAATGGATGAAGTATTCCTAAAGATTAATCATACTTACTCATTTATCGGAGAACAGTATTTATATAAAAAACTGCACTTCCCATTGGAGAAAAACATAGATATTGAGGAGCATATAAAAGCATATAGTGAAAACGAAGAATTAAGGTTAGATGTAAGTGAGAAATTAGCAGGTATAGGTAAATCTTATTATGATTATATGCTTATAGATGTTTTAAGGGATATGAATTACTGGCAGATGAAAAATGGTTGGCAATACCGTGTGTTACAACTTACTCTGTTTGGTTTTCTTATAGCAGCGATGATTACAGGTAATCCTTTGTTTCTATTTTTGTCTATTATAAATGCAGTTAGTAATCTTGTGATTTATGTATTTGTCAAAGGCAATTATGAACAGCTTATGTTCTCAACAGGAAGTGTAAAAGCTATAGTTGCTTTTTCACAATTTATAGACAATGATAAGAGATTAAAGATTATGTATCATAGTGATGAACTGGATGGAACAATAGCTGATTTGAAGATAATATCTCGTAAAATGATAGCTATTCAAACAAGGCAAAGCTATATGGCAACAGGAGATTTGTCAGGCATATTAATTATGTATATTTATGGCGTGCTTTTATTTGACGTTATAGCTCTTGAGAAAGTTGTGAGACTTCTGTCAAGAGAACTTGATAAGGTTATTAAACTTTATGAGCTTGTTGGTCGGATTGATACAGAAATATCCATAGCATCATACAGAAAAAGTGTTGTTGGATACACTGTGCCTGAATATACTCAAAAGCGACATGTTATTATGGAACAGATGAGGCATCCGCTATTAGATAAGGCTGTTGAAAATGATGTAGATATGACTGGAAATATTCTTGTAACAGGAACAAATGCATCCGGTAAATCTACTTATATGAAGGGTGTCGCTATAAATATTATTCTTGCTCAAACGATTAATACTGCATTATGTTCAAGGATATCTTTGCCAAGAATTATGGTTATTACTTCTATGTCGCTTCGAGATGATATAGTAAGTGGACAAAGTTATTATATGAAAGAGATACTTCAGGTTAAAAGAATTATAGATGCAGATAATGATAATGTTCCTATATTTACAGTTGTTGACGAGATTTTCAAGGGTACGAATTCCAAGGAGAGAGTTGCGGCAGCGTATGCTGTACTTTCTTATATGAACAAGCTTAATCTTATGGTTATGATTGCCACGCATGATATGGAACTTATCGATATGCTTAAGGAAATGTATGAGTGCTACTGCTTCAACAGCAAGATAAAAAATGGAAAAATTTACTTTGATTATAAGCTTTATAAGGGAGTAAATAAACTGTCGAATGCAATCGCATTAATGGAACTTATGAATTATCCAAAGGAGATTGTGGATAAGGCAAGAGAGATGGTATAATTGTTTTATTTTAATGTGAGGTATTAAAATGGAAAAATATAAACACATAGTTCAATATTATGAAACAGACAAAATGGGTATAGTGCATCATTCAAATTATATAAGATGGATGGAAGAGGCAAGGGTTGATTTCCTGTCACAGATTGGATGGGATTTCGCCAAGCTTGAAGAGATGGGGATTGCCTCGCCGGTAACCGCACTTGACTGTAAATATAAGACAAGCTGTACATTTTCCGACGAAGTTTACATAACTGTAAAGATAATAGAGTTTAAGGGCGTAAGACTTAAGCTTTATTATGAGATGAAGAATAAGGATGATAAGGTTTTGTGTGAGGCTCATTCTGAACATTGTTTTTTGAATATGGATGGAAAGCTGTTAAGATTGGAAAAGGAGTATCCTGATTTTCATAAGGCACTTATGGATTTAATGGAGGGATAAAGATGATTCAAGACATACTACCGTATAAATTAAATAACAGCTATCAGCCTGATGCCAAGCTGGATGAGGATAGTCTTATAGTAGTATTTAAAGATAACAAGCTTTTGCTTAAGATTGATTCTTCGGGTGAGAATGTGGATTTCCCGAGATTGAAGGATTTTAAAGGTGATAGCATATCTGATTTGACATACATTTTTTCTGTGGATGAGGAGAAGTTCTTTCTTGCCGAAGCTCTTTGCCTTAATAATGAAAATCCCGGTTTTGAGACACCAGCCGGATATGCGTTTTACAATTTGAGGCGCATCATGGGATATGAGCTTGAGCCAAAGAGATATATGTATGCTGCATTTACAGCGTACCATCTGGCACAGTGGTATGAAAATAATTCATTTTGCGGCAGATGTGGAAGTAAGGTTATGAAGGATTCCTTTGAAAGGGCACTTGTATGTCCAAAATGTGGCAATAAGATTTATCCGCGTATTAATCCGGCTGTTATAGTCGGAGTTATAAACGGTGATAAAATTCTTCTTACAAAATATAAAACGGGCTTTGCACATAATGCGCTTATAGCGGGTTTTACTGAGATAGGAGAAACTATCGAAGAAACCGTAGCGAGAGAGGTTATGGAGGAGACAGGCCTTAAGGTAAAGAATATAAGGTATTATAAGTCTCAACCTTGGGGCATTGCAGATGACCTGCTGGTCGGATTCTTCTGTGATGTAGACGGTGATGATAAGATACGTATGGATGAGTCGGAGCTAAAATATGCGGAGTGGGTAAGTCCGGAGGATATAGTCCTTCAGCCTTATGATTACAGTCTTACAAATGAGATGATGAGGATGTTTAAAGAAGGGAATAGAGTATGGAATTAAAAAAATTGGAATATGATCTGACCGTATGCAAGGTAAAATCAGAGGAGGATATAGATTTATCTAAAGATTTTTACTTCATAGGTAAGACCGATGAAGAGATATCGCTGGTGTGTGCAACTAAAGATACGCCTGCTCAAACTACAGAGTGCGATGATGGTTGTAAGGGCTTTCGTATTCAGGGAGTGCTTGATTTTTCATTGATAGGAATTCTGTCCAAGATATCGACAATTCTTGCTGATAACAAGATAGGGATATTTGCAGTATCAACCTATAATACCGATTACATACTTGTGAAGGAAGAAAACTTCGACAGAGCACTTGAGGCATTGGCGAAGGCAGGATATGAGATTAAATGAATCTGATTAAAATTGATGATTTGCAGTCAGAAGAACTAAATATGTATGTGGCTTGTAATGAAAAGGAACTGTTTCATTACAATGCACCGAAAGATTACGGTATATTTATAGCTGAAAGTCCAAAGGTGATTGAGCGAGCTTTAGATGCGGGTTATGAACCTTTATCTATGCTTGTTGAGACAAAGCAGATTGATGGCGAGGCAAAATGTGTTATTGAAAGGATAGGTGAAATCCCGATATATACGGCGGATTTTGATGTGCTGACAGGCATTACCGGCTTTGAACTTACACGAGGAGCCCTATGTGCCATGCGAAGAAAGGGACTTCCGACAGTTGAGAAGATATGCGAGTATAAAAGGCGTATAGTGGTGCTTGATGGTGTAGTTAATCCGACAAATGTCGGTGCGATTATAAGAAGTGCAGCGGCACTTGGTATAGATGCCGTATTTCTTACCTCTGATTGTGCCGATCCGCTCTACAGAAGAGCAATACGGGTAAGTATGGGAACTGTATTTCAGATACCTTGGACGATTATTGATTGTTCAAACTTTGAAAATAAATCAGAATATATACATAAACTGAATAATCTTGGCTTTAAAACCGTTGCGATGGCATTAAAGGATAATTCAATAGGAATTGATGATAAATGTTTATCAGAGGCAGACAGGCTTGCTGTTATCATGGGTACGGAGGGTTATGGCCTTTCGGATGATGTGATTAATACCTGTGATTATACGGCTATGATACCTATGTCGCACGGAGTGGATTCCTTAAATGTGGCAGCAGCAAGTGCGGTGACATTTTGGGAGCTTGGAAAGAGAAGATAATTAATTTACAGGAGAACTAAAAATGAAGGACATTGAAGAGATAAGAGAATTTTTCAGCCATGATATGTATGCAGCCGATACAGGAGTATACATAGAAGAGGTGGGAGATAACTATGCAAAGGTAAGCCTTACTTTAAATGCACATCACAAAAATGCAGTAGGCGGTGTAATGGGCGGAGTGTATTTTACTCTTGCAGACTTTGCATTTGCAGTTGCATCAAACTGGCAGAAGCCGGGAACAGTTTCCATCACGTCGGATATATCATTTATCGGAGTGCCAAAGAGTGATAAGGTTATTGCGGAAACAGAGCTTATAAAGAACGGAAGAAGTACCTGCTGTTACAATGTGCGTGTGACAGATGATTTGGGAACACCGCTTGCAGCAGTTAAGATTGTAGGATTTCATAAGGAATGATTAACATTTTCAGGAGGTAAAATAATGAGTTCAAATGAATTAATTACTACTGATATGATAAATGAAATAAAAGACATAATAGATAAAGCAAAGAAAAATGTTGCTAAAGAAATTAATATTGAACTTATTAATGCATATTGGAATATTGGACGGGTTATTGTAGAGCATGAACAAAATAATAATGATAGGGCAGAATATGGAAAACAGACATTAAAGGAATTATCAAAGAAATTAACAAATGAGTTGGGAAAAGGTTTTTCAAGATCAAATTTACAAAATATGAGAGCTTTTTATTTGAACTATCCAAAATGCCAGTCGCTGACTGGCAAATTGACATGGACTCATTATTGCGAATTATTGGGTATTTCAGATAAGGACAAAAGAAGCTTTTATGAAAAAGAATGCGAAAAATCAGGATGGTCAGTGAGAGAGTTAAAAAGACAGATAGATACATCATTGTTTGAAAGATTATTATTGTCTGATGGTAAGGCAAATAAAGAAAAGGTTATTTCATTGGCTGAAGCAGGTATAGAAATTAATAAACCATCAGACATAATAAAGGATCCGTATGTGTTTGAATTTTTAGGAGTACCTGAAGACAAACCGGTTATGGAAAGTGATTTGGAAAAAGCGTTGGTAGCACATATCGAAAAATTTTTACTTGAGCTTGGCAGAGGTTTTATGTTTGTCGGAACGCAGCAGAGAGTTACGATTGATAATGAACATTACTATGTTGATATGGTGTTTTATAATAAGATATTAAAAGCATATGTTTTGATAGAGTTAAAAACAAGGAAGCTGATGGCTGCAGCAGTTGGACAACTCAATATGTATCTTAATTATTATAATTCTGAAGTGAATGATATCGATGATAATGAACCTATAGGAATAATTCTTTGTACTGACAAGGATGATGTGGCAGCAGAGTACACACTTGGAGGGATTAACAATAATATATTTGCATCAAAATATACCTATGTAATACCTGATAAAGAAGAATTGATAGCACAGGTTGAAGCAGTTTTGAAGGAGTTAGAATAAAGATATTTTAAATAAAAGGAGTAATAAAATGGGTTTTAAATCAGTAAACGAAATAGAAAAATTTACATTTGACGATTGTGTTATCTCAAGCTTTAAGGTAAATGAAGCCGGAATAATCCTTGTGCTTGAGGCACTTATTGTAGACAGCAACAACTCACAGAATACCAATTATACCGAAAGCTACGCAGACACAACTACTGTTAGATTGTTAGACGGTAAGATTATATCAGCAAAAAAGGACGGCTACAGGTATTATGATGCAAATGAGGTGCTTATGGAAGAGGTACCGGATACTGTTTTAAGTGATGTGGAGACTGAAAATATAATTAAGATCTGTGAGGGAGCTTATTTATATTATATGGAGAAGGATGCTGACAATGAGTCTTCTAAAAATATTTATAACATAGGATTAGAGTTTACAGACGAGGAAGATAATACGGCAGCAGATTCGTACGAGATAAAGGTAAGCTTTAAAGAGGCTATTTTTGCATGGGAGAGATATCTTAACAGGGTGCAGAGGTAAAATAAATATAGCAGTTTGTATAAGTGAGGAGGGAAAATGAGTGAATAAAAGAGGATTGCGGATATTAGGAGGTTTCTTTTTGGGAGCTTTATTATTAACCGGATGTGGTGATTCAAATGATTCAAAAAAAGGTAGTTCCTTAAAATCTACCGAAGAAACTATAGAAAAGTCTGAAGAAATTACCGAAGAAAATACAACTGATATAACCACTGAAGCGGAAAAGACAGAAGCTGATGTGTCGACAACAGAAAGTACACCTTTTTCTGATTCAATAGATATCGAAACAGGTGAAAACAGTGCATCAACCACATTTTTTGCAATGGATACTGTGATAGGCTTGACTGTATATGGTGCGGATGCAGAGGCTTCACTTAAGGAATCGGCTGATTTGATCGACAGATTGGACGATGTGTTTTCAACGGAAAGAACCGATTCAGAGGTTTACTATTTAAATAATAATGGTAATGCTGCCTGTTCGGATGAGCTTATAGAGGTTATAAAGATGAGTCAGGAGCTTGCGCATGAAACAGATGGTGTCTTCAATATTGCACTTTATCCTTTATCGGATGCGTGGGGATTTTTCAGCAAAAACTATCGTGTTCCTGATGATACGGAGATAAGTGAACTTCTTTTGCTTGCAAATCCTGATAATGCAGAGGTACTTGAACTTCCGGCTCGCGAGTGGTCTAATGCAGTTTCATCGGGATATACTGATGATGAGGAAAGCGGAGAATTGCTTTTTGGCGTTAGATTTAAGGAAAACGGAATGAAGATAGATTTTGGTGCGATTGCCAAGGGTTACATAGCTGATAAGGTAAACGAGCTTCTCACATCAAAAGATGAAAATGTTTTAACAGGTGCCATGATAAGCCTTGGAGGTAACATTTCATTTATTGGATCTAAACCGGACGGCAAGCCATGGCGTGTAGGTATACAAAATCCTTATGGTAGTCAGGGCGACTGTATTGCTGTAATTTCAATTGACGGATTATCTGATAATGGTATGTCTGCAATGTCGGTTGTTACAGCAGGTACATATGAGAGATATTTTGAACAGGATGGTAATTACTATCATCATATCATTGACCCTGCTACAGGTTATCCTGCAGACACAGACATTGTATCGGCAACTATTATTTCTTCTGATACGGCAGTTGCGGATGCGTTATCAACAATAGCTATTTTGTTAGGGTATGACAAGACAGTAGAACTTTGGCGTTTGGGTAAATATGATTTTGAAATGGTGCTTGTTAAATCTGATGCATCAATATATGTTACCGAGGGTATCGTTGACAGCTTTTCTAGTGACTTACAGGCTGAGGTTATACCGTTTAACTGATATAAGGAAGATTTATACAATTATTGAGTTTAAAACTGTATATTTTGACATATTGTAAAATATATGAATAAATGTTATTATTTTATTGGTATTTTTAGTACTTTTGTACAAATATATAATTTACGGGGTCGCTTATGTTCGAATTTAGTTTGGTTTTTAATCTAACTGCAATCGCAAATTGCATACTCATGATTATGTGGTATTTTCATCAGAAAAGAATACCTCTTAAAAGCTATTCCTTTTTCTTAAGATTTAATATCTATGTTTTGATTGCTACAGCTATTAATATGATAGCTGATATTTTGTATGAGATTGAAATGGTAGATGAGGTTGGCTTTAACTATATCATGGCGCTTTATTCGTTTATGATAAGCTTTATCCTGGTTGTATATGCGGACTTTATCTGTGAATATATGAATTTGTATGAAAATAATAAAAGAGTAATCAAGTATTTCTTTTATTTAATTCTTATATGTATGACAGTTATTGATTTCCTTTCACCTGCAACAAAGGTTGGATTTTATTTTAACCGTTCCGGTTATTCCACCGGTAAGCTTGGCGGAATATATGTTTTACTCTCGGCAGTATTGGTAATATCCGAGGTTGCGGTTATTATCTACAGAAGGAAGAGTGTTCCTGCGTTTAATGTATTTATACTGATTTTAAGTATAGTATTTTCATCGGTTATGCTGATGGTTCAATACAGATTCTCGATAGCATTATTGGGATTTTCATTTTCTATCGTTTGTCTTTCACTTTACAACTATATATTTAATCCTGCACTTTATATGGATAATCTTACCAATCTTAACAATAAGGATTGTATGCGAAGCTATCTTGATTATCGCTTCGGAAGAGATAAGCAGTTTTCGATTATTTTCATTGCGATGGATGATTTTAAGTATATCAATAAGACCTATGGCGTGGACGTAGGAGATAATCTTTTGGTTCAGGTCGGTAATTATCTTGAAGGTGTTAAAGAGGTTGATGATATATTTGCTTACGGCTCGGACAAGTTTGCTGCTGTTTGCAATAAAAAATCCATAGAGGATGTTAAGAGTATATCAGAAATAATCCAGAGTCGTTTCAGACATCCTTGGTATAGTGAATCTAATTCGGGAATTATGATGTCGGCTTCCATATGCTGTTTTGAATGTCCTAAGGACGCACAGGATTACGGCAGTCTTATTGAGATGATTGATTATGCCATGTCTATGGCTAAGAAGACCAATAAGGGCGGAATATCAATCGCCGGTGATATGGATCTTTCCAAGATGAGAGGCGAGAAGGAGATTGAAAAGGCAGTAAGACTTGCCATAGACAGAAATGCACTTTTGGTTTACTATCAGCCGATATTTTCTGTTGAGAAAAATGCATATAATTCCGCTGAAGCACTGGTCAGATTAAATGATGAGAAGCTTGGCTGGATTTCTCCGGAGGAGTTTATTCCTATAGCAGAGAAAAACGGTTTGATTATTGCGCTTGGCGAATGTGTACTTCGTTCGGTTTGCAAATTTATACGTGACAATAAGCTTTCTGAAAGCTCCGTAGAATATATTGAGGTTAATATGAGTCCGGTTCAGCTTCAGCAGCCGGAGTATTATAAGAAGATTATAAGTATTCTTGAGGAGTATGATGTTAAGCCTTCACAGATAAATATTGAGATAACAGAGACTGCCAATATGGCGGGAAGCTCGGATACCGTATATGACAATATCAAGCATATAGTTGACTACGGTATTACACTTTCCCTTGATGATTATGGTTCGGGATATTCCAATCTTGATTATATCAATCATATGCCGTTTAATATCATTAAGATTGATAAGTTTATCGTATGGGATGCATTTCAAAATATTAAGGCAGGCATTACGCTTGAATATACAATCCGTATGTTAAATGCACTTTCATATAATATAGTTGCTGAAGGTGTTGAGACAAAGGAGCAGAAGGAACATCTTGCCAATATAGGATGTCATTATATGCAGGGCTGGTACTATTCAAAGGCAGTATCTTCAGATGAATTTATGAAGGTTATAGGTAAGGCTTCATAAGGTAAAAACGATTTATGAATTAACGACTGCATAAAGAATAAGAGATTTTTGCAGTATATAAGAGGTCTTAAAAATGGACAGTTTAATATACAGTTTAAATGCCACCATACCGATATTTGCGGTTATGGTGGTAGGTTATTTTTTGAAACAAATAAAATTTTTAAGTGAAGAATTTGTATCGGTTGCTAACAAATTTGTATTTAAGGTATGCCTTCCCTGCATGCTTTTTTTGGATGTGTGGAAGACAGATATTATCAATAATTTTGACGGCAAATATATCGGCTTTTGTGCGGTGGTTACACTTGTTAGTATTATTTCCATTTGGGTACTTTCCAAGCTTTTGCTTAAGGATAAATCCGAGGTGGGTGCCTTTGTTCAATGCTCATACAGGAGCAGCGCAGCCATACTTGGCATAGCATTTATACAAAATGTGTACGGAGACTCGGGTATGGGACCGCTTATGATTATCGGTGCAGTACCGCTTTACAATATATTTGCGGTTATAATTCTTACGTTCGAGAGTAATGATGATGCGACTAAAAGTGACAAGAGCAGAATAAAGCATGCTTTTATCAACATTCTTAAAAATCCTATTATAATAGGTATATTTTTAGGACTTATAGCTTCGGTTATAGGCTTAAAGCTTCCCGTGATGCTTGAAAAACCGATACAGTACTTAGGTGGTATGGCTTCGCCGCTTGCACTCATAGCCATAGGTGCGGGTTTTGAGGGAAGAAAGGCACTTGTCAAGATAAAGCCTACGCTTGCCGCAACCTTTATAAAGCTTATACTGCTTGCTGCCATCTTTGTACCGGTTGCGATATACGCAGGCTTCAGGGACCAAAAGCTTCTGGCTCTTCTTATAATGCTTGCTTCACCAAGCACCCCTACAGCCTACATCATGGCAAAAAATATGCACGGCGATGATGTGCTCTCATCAAGTGTAATCGTGCTTACGACACTGCTTTCGGCATTTACACTTACAGCATGGATATTTGTCTTGAGATACTTGGGATATCTGATATAATCTTACATTAATCCATCTTTTTATAATAATTATATAATAAATTACAAATAATACTCCTTACAGAAATTAAATTGGTTGGATGTGTTTTATATATCTATAAGCAGGTACTTTGAACACGCCGGTACTTAGCGAGGTTTTTTCGAGCTTAGTACCGTTGCGTGTGAGAGTAGCGAGAGCGTGCCTGCGATAGATATATAAAACATATCCAACCTTTAAATAAAAAGGAGTATTTTTTATGAAAAGATATATACGTACGGATTTGGCACTTGAATTAAAGGAAGACCTGCCCGAGCAGGGACTTATAGACGGTGTGAAGATATTTACCAAGAATTATAAGGATGAGGATATAAAGGAAACCATTATAGAGGTTGTAAATAAAAACGGAGAGATGCTGCTTGGAAAGCCTGTCGGAACCTATGTCACAATTGAGAGTAAGAGCTTGCGTGAGGGTGATGACAGTATCAATAAATCCTTTATGAAGATTCTCCATCAAAATCTTGCCAAGTTGATAGGTAAGGCAGACAAGATAATGGTTATAGGACTTGGAAACAGAGCGATTACACCGGATTCATTGGGACCGCTTGTGATTGATAATCTCTATATAACAAGGCACCTTATAAACGAGGGTCTTGTAAAGGAGGATAAGGAGCTTTCGGCGCTTATCCCCGGAGTTATGGCACAGACGGGTATTGAGACAAGCGTAATTATTAAGTCGGTATGTGATAAGGTTAAACCGGATGTGGTGATTGCCATAGATGCACTTGCCGCAAGAGAACCGGAGAGGCTTAATTCCACTATACAGATATGCGACACGGGTATCAATCCCGGTGCAGGAGTTGGCAATAACAGAGCAAGACTTGATAAGAAAACACTTGGTGTAAAGGTTATAGCTATCGGTGTTCCGACCGTAATATCTGTTCCGGCTATCGTCTACCAGTCAGTCGAGGGTATGATCGATGTCTTGAAGGACGGAAAAAATAAAAATGAGAACAGCAGAGAAAAGAATAGTAAAGGCAAAATGAGTGGATTAAAACATGGCGCAGATGAAAGCCGTGAAACCGGATATGAAGAAGCTGATGAATACTCCGAGAGACTGGACCGTTTTACTGATGCAGAAAAATATGAAATAGCCTGTAATCTGCTTGAACCCGATCTTGCAGCCATGTTTGTTACACCTAAAAATATAGACGAAGCGGTTAAAAAGGTATCTTATACAATCTCCGAGGCAATTAACGGTTTTTTGAATTATAAGAGAAATTAAAGCATATATTTTACTATGGAAAAAATAAAAGGCTTTATAGGATATATTTATTGTTTAATAGTAATTATAATAAGCATCTTTATCATGGTCCGGACTGAATTCTTATCGAGGTATATTTTAAAAGGAATCAGGGATGAGCTTATTCCAGCTATCAGTATGGATAAATCTAAGGGAAATGATCTATTGTATGAGCTTATCCCCATGCTGGCGATTGGAAATGAAGAATATTCGGATGAACCTGATTTATCCTACGATGATTTTTCGGATTATGATTATTCGGCTATTTCGTCTTTTGGCGTGGATGGAGCATTTTCACCGGATAACAAAGAGGTTGTTTCATCAGGTGAAACTGAAGATGCAAGTACTGATTCTTCATCTGAAGAGCAGCCAACAGAGGCTATTCCCGATGAAAGTACGGAGGAGCCACAGGATAATCTTTACGTTATGGCATCGGCCGGTATGAATCCAAATGGTATATATTACTCGATGGAACAGTTAAATGATTATGAATTTATGCTTAAAAACTGCTATGCGGTTGACAGCTCAACCAGTGTTTTGCCGGAGGAGATTGATGCTGATACTTTGCTTGGTATGGATATGAGTATTGATCTTTCCGGTGACGGATATAAGGTACTTATATATCATACCCACGGAAGCGAGGCATTTGCAGACAGTCGGGAGGGAGTGACCGAAGATACCGTAATAGGTGTCGGAGATGAGCTTACACGCATACTTGAAGAAGAATACGGTATAAAAACCTATCATGACAGAAATGTTTACGATGTGGTAAACGGAGTTCTTGACAGGAGCTATGCATATACCTTATCAGGTGCGGCAGTTGACAGAATCCTTGCTGAAAATCCATCTATAGAGGTAATCATAGACCTTCACAGAGATGGAGTAAGAGAGGATTTAAAGCTTATGAGAGTTATAGACGGAAGACCGACAGCTCAGATAATGTTTTTAAATGGTGTGAGCAGGCTTAATCTAAACGGTGATATCGACTATCTGTACAATCCACATAAGGTAGAAAATCTTGCCTTCAGTCTACAGATGCATCTCGCCGGTAAAGCGATGTACGGAGATTTGCTTCGAAGAATATACATAAGGGGTTACAGCTTTAACCTTGAAAAGCTGCCGAGAGCCTCACTTGTGGAGGTTGGAGCCCAGACCAATACGGTTGAAGAAGCAAAAAATGCAATGATTCCTCTTGCGGCAATTATAAACAGTGTACTGCGTAAAGAATAAAGAACATAACGATTAATCAAAAATTTATCTATTATAAAACTGTGATATTTTTAGATTGCCACAAATTATACTAATATGTTATACTTTCCTATGATTATATTTATTTATGACTTCAATTACGAAGGACTGTGTATAACAGATATATCCATAAGCAGGTACTTTGAAAACGCCGGTACTTAGTGAGTTTTTGGTAAGTCTTAATTATTTACGAAGTAATAATAATTAAGACTTACCGAAAAGGAACTTAGTACCGTTGCGTTTGAGAGTAGCGAGAGCGTGCCTGCGATGGATATAATCTGTTATACACAGTCCGGAATTAAAAAAAAGAGGAAAGAAACATGGCACATCTTGATCAAAAATATATAAGAAATTTTTGCATAATCGCGCATATAGATCATGGTAAATCAACACTTGCGGACCGTATCATCGAAAAGACCGGAACCTTAACCAGTCGTGAGATGCAGGAGCAGGTGCTCGACAACATGGATCTTGAGCGAGAGAGAGGTATAACGATTAAGGCGCAGTCGGTGCGTATAATATATAAGGCAAATGATGGTCACGAATATATATTTAACCTTATAGACACTCCGGGACATGTGGATTTTAACTATGAGGTTTCAAGAAGCCTGGCAGCCTGTGAGGGTGCCGTTCTTGTTGTGGATGCGGCTCAGGGTATCGAGGCTCAGACTCTTGCCAATGTCTACTTGGCTGTAGATCATAACCTTGATATTATGCCGGTTATAAATAAGATTGATTTACCATCGGCAGACCCTGAAAGGGTTATAAATGAGATAGAGGATGTAATCGGAATCGAAGCAAGTGAGGCACCTCTTATCTCTGCTAAAAACGGAATAAATATAGAGCAGGTTCTGGAGCAGATAGTTGAAAAAATTCCTGCACCGACGGGGGATGTGGACGCACCGTTTAAGGCGCTTATATTTGATAGTCTCTATGATTCCTATAAGGGTGTAATAATATTTTGCCGTGTATTTGACGGTGTTTGCACCAAGGGTACAAAGATAAAAATGATGGCAACCGGTGCAGAGGCTGAAGTTGTTCAAGTCGGAATATTTGGAGCAGGGCAGTTCATACCTTGTGATGAGCTTAGTGCAGGTATGGTCGGATATATAACCGCAAGTCTTAAAAATGTTAAGGATACAACAGTAGGTGATACCGTAACGGATGCGGACAACCCTTGTGCCGAGGCACTTCCCGGATATAAGAAGGTTAATCCTATGGTTTACTGCGGTCTTTATCCTGCAGACGGAGCAAAGTATCCGGATTTAAGAGATGCACTTGAAAAGCTGCAGTTAAATGATGCATCACTTAGCTTTGAGCCTGAAACCTCAATTGCACTCGGCTTTGGATTCAGATGTGGATTTTTGGGCCTTTTACATCTTGAGATAATACAGGAAAGACTTGAAAGAGAATACAACCTTGACCTAGTAACGACAGCTCCGGGTGTTGTATATAAGGTACATAAAACCGACGGTGAGGTTATCGAGCTTACCAATCCGTCCAATCTACCGGATCCTTCGGTTATAGATTATATGGAGGAACCGTTTGTTTCGACTGAAATAATGGTTACTACAGATTATGTGGGCGCGATAATGCAGCTTTGTCAGGAAAGACGAGGCATCTATAAGAGCATGGAATACATGGAAACCACTCGTGCCTTACTCAAGTATGATTTACCGTTAAATGAGATAATATATGATTTCTTTGATGCTTTAAAATCCCGTTCAAGAGGTTATGCTTCCCTTGATTATGAGTTCAAGGGCTATGAGCGTTCGGATCTTGTTAAGCTGGATATGCTTATTAACAAGGAGGAGGTTGACGCACTTTCCTTTATCCTTCATAAGGATACTGCTTATGAAAGAGGCAGAAAGATGTGTGAAAAGCTCAAGGAAGAGATACCGAGACATTTGTTTGAAATTCCTATTCAGGCTGCAATCGGAAGTAAGGTTATCGCCAGAGAGACCGTTAAGGCAGTTCGTAAGGACGTGCTTGCGAAGTGTTACGGCGGTGATATAACCCGTAAGCGTAAGCTTCTTGAAAAGCAGAAGGAAGGAAAAAAGAGAATGCGCCAGATTGGAAATGTAGAGATTCCGCAGAAGGCGTTTATGAGTGTACTTAAATTAGATGAGGAGTAGAGTTTACAGATGAGTAGATATGTAAGTCTTTATGTTCATATACCTTTTTGTGCAGTAAAATGCAAATACTGTGATTTTCTTTCATTTGACGGTGAAAGCTATCAGACCATGCTTCGATATGTTGATGCACTGTGTCAGGAGATAAAGCTTTATGCACCGATTGTTGATGAATATACGGTAAGAAGCATCTTTATAGGTGGTGGAACACCATCAATCCTGGATGAATCGCTTATAACCAATATCATGGCATTTATCAAGCAGACCTTTAAATTAGAAAAAAATGCGGAGATAACCATTGAGGCAAATCCGGGTACCTTAAGACATCAGAAGCTTACAGGCTATAAGCTTGCGGGAATTAACCGTATTAGTATCGGGCTTCAGTCCGCTGATGATGAGATGCTAAAAAGGCTTGGCAGACTTCATAATTATGACCAGTTTGTGGCAAGCTTTAAGGCTGCAAGACGTGCCGGCTTTGAAAATATCAACATTGATGTTATGTCAGGGCTTCCGGGTCAGACAATCCATTCTTATGTGGATACATTATCAAAGGTGCTTGATTATGAGCCGGAACATATTTCCGCATATTCACTATCCATCGAGGAGGGTACGCCGTTTGCAAGCGATGAATCGGTTTTAAATGATTTGCCACCGGAGATGATTGACAGGAGAATGTATGAAATCACCAAAAAGCTTTTATCGGCAAAGGGCTATGACAGATATGAGTTTTCCAATTATGCAAAGCCGGGATATGAATGTATTCACAATATGGTCTACTGGACCGGTGGTGAGTATATCGGTTTAGGCCTTGGCGCATCATCATATTTTCAGGGCAAGAGGTTCAATAATACGAGAAATATTAGATATTACATAGATACGCTGGAGGAGATTTCGGACAAGTTTACCGACAACGATAACCGTGAGATTCTTTACAACGATACAACCAAGATGATTCGTGAAAATGTTACACCTATCTACATTGATTCTCGTATGGAGGAGTTTATGTTCCTCGGACTTCGCATGACCTGCGGTGTCAGCAGAAGCGATTTTGAAGAACGCTTTAATAAGGATATATTTGAGGTTTACGGTCCTGTACTTAACAAATATATCGGTGAAGGATTTATGGAAATGACAGATGACCGTATATATCTTACAGACCGTGGAATAGATGTAAGCAATGTAATCTTAAGTGATTTTTTACTTAACTAAAGTGAGGATTTTATGAACAAGTATAAATATATCTTTTTTGATTTGGATGGTACAATTACACAATCGGAGTTTGGAATTATAAGGTCGGCAAGAGTTGCGCTTGAGAAAATGGGCATTGATTCAAGCTCTGAAAGTGATGATGATATGAAGAAATTCATAGGTCCGCCTTTATTTAATTCATTTCATGATTTTTACGGAATGTCGGAGGAGGATGCGGAAAAAGCAGTTGCATATTACCGCGAATATTATGAAGTAAGCGGTCTTTTTGATGCCCCGCTTTATGATGGTATAAAGGAATTGGTTGATAAGCTTTTTGCTGACGGAAAGAAGCTTTTTGTTGTTACCTCCAAGCCGGCAGATATAGCAAAAAGGATTATAGAACATTTTGAACTGGATAGTAAATTCGTCTGTGTTATCGGACCGGACAGGTCGGAAAGAAGTCCAAGCAAGAAGGAGCTTATAGAAAGAGCAATCAGCGATAATTTCATTGATGATAAAAGTAAGGTCGTTATGATAGGCGACAGAAAGTATGATATAGAGGGAGCAAATGAGGCAGGTGTTGATTCCGTAGGTGCACTTTACGGATACGGAAGCTATGAGGAGCTTAAAACCGCAGGCGCAACCTACTTAGTTAAAATACCGGAGGAGATATATGAAATTACTTGTGATTGATGTTCAAAAGGGAATGTTTAATTAGAAAGGCGGATAAAGATGATTAAAGTATATTGTTATTCAAAATGCTCCACATGTAAAAAGGCGCTTAAGTGGTTGGATGAAAAAAAGGTAAAATATGAGCTTATCGATTTAAAGGAAAATAATCCGGATGAGAAAACATTAAGGAAATATCATAAGCAAAGCGGACTTCCTTTAAAGAGATTTTTTAATACCAGCGGTATGATCTACAGGGAGATGGAATTATCAAAGAAGCTTCCCGATATGAGCGAGGATGAGCAGTTTAAGCTTCTTGCTTCGGATGGAATGCTTGTAAAAAGACCTATGCTTGTAACAGATAAGACAGTGCTTACAGGCTTTAAGGAAAGTGAATGGGAGAAAGTATTATAATTACGAGGAGGATTATGTATGGTGCAGCCAAGTATTGAGATTAAGCAGGTTACGAGACAGTCTTCGGATGGTAACACTCAAAATGAAGGGGTTAGAAATGTTGATATCAAGCAGGCAAAAGTGATTTTTAATGAGCTTCCTGCAAGTGTTGAAGAGCTTAAAAGCATTGACCGTTCCGGTGAAAATGGTAAGTATTTGACCATGGCACTTCTTTTTTGTGCGTTCAGAACATGGACACCGGAGGACAACAACACCTGTAACGGTATGCTTGAGGTTTTGATGAATTCACCTACATGCGGTATGACCTTTAATAACTTCGGAAAGCAGTTTGTAAAAGACAGAATGATGCAGAATAATAAATATCCATATCTTGCAAATGCATATTTTGACGGAGCTTCGGTAAGTAACGGATATTCGTCTGCGACACCTTTTTCGGTAACCGTGGAAGAGTATGTTTATAATATACCGCCTTCAACTATGTACGGTCCGAAGCTTGATTTGGAAAGAATTATAGTATCCTTTGATGGTGCCGATACACCAAGATATGTGGATTTTTATGTAGATCCTAAGGATAATCAATGGTATGCGTGGAGTGACAGCTATAAGGGACTGCTTGCGGATATTAAAGTGCCTGCTATATAGATATTAAGATAATTGTAAAATATCCGGATATTGTATTGTTAGAATAAAAAATATACTGTAAAATATAACCTAATGATGTTATAATGCCTATGGTTAGGTCTATATAACCGATAATAAAATAATGGGAGGATATAATAATGGAACCTGTAAAAAGTATAGATGCAGAGGATGATCAGTTTGCGTATCGTTATGATACCCAACTGCTTATCGACCGTCGTGATGAGGATTTGGATGAGGATGATATCGCAGATTACATAACAACTCATATCGAGGGAAATTCACTTATCGCAGCAGGAGATGAGGATCTGGTAAAGATACATTTCCATACCAATGAGCCTTGGAAACTGCTGGAGTATTGTGCTTCAATAGGTGAGATATATGATATTGTAGTTGAAGATATGATAAGACAGTCAAACGGACTTCATGGCTAAGAGTAATACAGGAAGCATACATTTTATGGATGTTTCCTGTATTTGTTTAAGGAAATTTTTAACGGGGAGGAAACAAAATGATTTGGGATTTGATGTCGGGACCTTATGATTTATTTGAAAATATTTATAACGGTAAGGTATATAGGGGACTTGGAGAAAGAGTAGCACACGAGATTGATAAAAAGGATATCGTCCTTGAGTGTGCCTGCGGAACGGGAGCTATCACAAAAAGAATTGCGACAAATTGTAAAAAGCTTTTGGCTACTGATCTGTCTACAGGGATGCTTAAAAGAGTTAAGAAGAAATGCAGGGGTTTGAATAATGTAACCATAAAGAGAGCCGATATTATGAACCTTGGCTTTAAGGATGGCTGCTTTGATAAGGTTGTTGCGGGAAATGTTATTCATCTTTTGGACGACCCACAGGCTGCCATTAAGGAGCTTGTCAGAGTTTGCAAGAAGGGTGGAAAGGTTATTATTCCGACTTACATTAATATACAAAATGGTAAAGAGCGTACGATGGTAAAATTTATTGAACTTCTTGGTGTGAACTTCAAAAAGGAATTTTACTTTGAGTCTTATAAGCAGTTTTTTAAGGATGCAGGCTATGAAAATGTTGCCTTTGATGTGATTGAAGGAAAGATGCCTTGCGCAGTTGCTATTATAACTAAGGAATAAAATTTTATAGTAAAATAATGTGAGAATAAGTTCTCATGAAAGTATTTTTACGAGAACTTGTATAAAAAAGAGGATTATGTATGATTACAAAAGATATAGAAAAAAGGCTTTTTGAGCTTCAGGATAAGAAGTTTAATGAGTTTAATAAAAAGCTGATTCCGGGTATGGAGGATTCTTATTTTATAGGAGTGAGAACACCGGCATTAAGAGCATTTGCAAAGGAAATATCAAAGGAAGAGGATACTCAAAGCTTTTTAAAGGAACTTCCGCACAAGTATTTCGATGAAAACCAGCTACACGGATTTATTATATCAGGGGAAAAGGATTATAAAGTTTGTATAGAAGAGGTTGAAGAGTTTCTTCCCTATATAAATAACTGGGCAACCTGTGACCAGACCTCACCAAAGGTATTTAAGAAGCATAAAAAAGAACTGTTACCGTACATAGAAAAGTGGATAAAATCAGAGCATACCTATACCGTAAGATTTGCAATCGGTATGCTTATGCAGCATTATCTGGATGATGATTATGATGAAAAATATCCAAAGCTCGTAGCAGCGGTTCGTTCAGAGGAGTACTATATCAATATGATGATTGCCTGGTATTTTGCCACCGCACTTGCAAAACAGTATGAAAGCATACTGCCTTATATAGAAGAAAAAAAGCTGGATAACTGGACACACAACAAGGCAATCCAAAAGGCGTGCGAGAGCTACCGCATAACCCTGGAGCAAAAGGAGTATTTGAAGACGCTTAAGATTAAAAAGAAATAAGTGGGGAAATGAAATGATAAAGAATGACAAAATTGATAGTGGTAATCCGTTTGACTGGGGAAAGACATCAGAGGATTATGCCAAGTACAGAGATATATATCCGGATATATTCTATAAAAAAATAGTAGATAAAGGTTTATGTATAAACGGACAGCATGTTCTTGATATCGGAACCGGCACCGGAGTCCTACCGAGAAATATGTATAAGTACGGTGCTAAATGGACGGGTACTGATATATCCGAAAACCAAATTGCAGAGGCAAAGGCTATGGCAAAAGCAGCCGGTATGGATATAGATTTTTTCACCTGTCCGGCAGAGGAGATAGATTTTCCTGACAATAGCTTTGACGTTGTAACAGCTTGTCAATGTATCTGGTATCCTGATCACAAAAAACTTGCACCAAAGCTAAAAAACATAATAAAACCTGACGGAAAGTTTGTGATTTTATATATGGGATGGCTTCCGTTTGAAGATAAAATTGCAGGAAAGAGTGAAGAGATTATCTTAAAATACAGTCCGAACTGGTCAGGTGCGGGTGACACGGTTCATCCTGTATGGGTGCCTGATGAGTATACGGATGATTTTAAAATAATTGACCAAGAAGAAACTTTGGTCAAGGTTCCTTTTACAAGAGAAAGCTGGAATGGACGTATGCGCGCATGCAGAGGTGTGGGAGCGTCACTTTCTGAAGACAAGCTTGCAGAATGGAACAAGGAACACATGGCTATGCTTGAAAGAGAAACACCGGAGAAATTTGAAGTTCTTCATTATATATCGATAGTTGTTTTAAAAAACAAAAAATAAAAGAGTTCACCACCAAATATAGAAAAAAATATTTTTTTTCCCACAAATGCTTGACAAAACTCATGCATAGTGATAGATTATGTTTTAGAGTTAGCACTCGAAAGATTTGAGTGCTAATAATAAAAGAGAAAAGGATGATTGAATGGAGCTTGATGAACGTAAGAAGACAATTCTTAAATTAATTATAGCGACATACCTTGAAACAGGCGAGCCGGTTGGTTCAAGAACCATTTCCAAGTTCAATGATTTGAACTTAAGCTCGGCAACCATCAGAAATGAGATGGCGGATTTGGAGGAGCTTGGATATATAGTTCAGCCACACACGTCAGCAGGAAGAATTCCTACCGATAAGGGATACAGATTTTATGTAGATAACCTTATGGAAGAAAAGGAAGAGGCAGAGGTTGAAAAGAGCACACTGCTTGAAAGAGTTGACCGGATGGAGCTTCTTTTAAAGCAGGTTGCGAAGGTGCTGGCATATAATACCAACTATGCAACCCTTGTTACGGCTCCGAACTACAGAAAGACGGTAAAATTCATACAGCTTTCCAAGGTCGATGAAGCAACACTTCTGGCGGTTATAGTAATCGAGGGTAATCTGATAAAAAATCAGATAATTCCGATAGATACAATCCTTGATAATGAGGATGTGCTGAAGTTCAACATTTTGCTTAATACATTTTTACAGGGAGCTTCTTTGGAGGATATAAATCTTGAGATGATAAATGCCATGAAGAAGCAGTCCGGTGAGTATAGTGTTATACTTGACCAGATATTTCAGGGAATTGTTGATGCCGTAAATGAAGCAAATGAACTTGAAATATATACAAGTGGTGCAACAAATATATTAAAGTATCCGGAGATAGGAGATATAAGCAAGACCAGTGAGCTTCTTGAAAAGTTTGAGGATAAGGAAGAACTTTCACATCTGCTTGAGGAGACCACGGGTAACAAGGATGATTTCCATGACATACAGGTATATATAGGTGAAGAAAATACCGTTTCCAATATGGAGGATTGTTCGATAGTAACGGCAACCTACAAGATGCCGGAGGGTGCGAAAGGTACAATCGGTATATTGGGACCGAAGCGTATGGATTATAAAAAGGTTGTAAGCACATTAAAGAATTTAACCATTGAGTTGGATGATATATTTAATAAGCGCAAAGGGGTGAATGATGATGGCTAAGAAAAATGTGTCAGCAGAAAATAAGGAAGCTGTTGAGAATAAAACTGCCAAGAAAAAAGCAACTGTTGCAACTGCCACAGAAGGAGATGTAACAGAGGTTAAGGCGGATTCCGAAGAGGAAACTGTTGAGGGTACGGATGTAAAGATTGATGAAGTAGAAAATGTATCCGAGGAAAAAGCAGAATCAGCGAGACCGAAGCCTGTCCCGAAGGGAAGCAGACGAGGCAGCAAGGCGATGCAGGTTGAGCTTGATAAGTATAAGGAACTTGCACAGGGCAATGAGGAGAAGTATAAACGACTTCTGGCAGAGTTTGAAAATGCAAGGCAGAGAACAGAAAAGGAAGGTAACAAGATGTTTGATCTTGGAGCAAAGGATGTTCTCGAAAAGCTTTTGCCGGTGGTTGATAACTTTGAAAGAGCAATGGCAAGTATTCCTGAAGAAGATAAGGAAAGGGCCTTTGAACAGGGTGTCGATAAGATTTATCGGCAGTTGATGGTAACACTTGAAGGAATAGGTGTTGCACCGATGGATGCCGAAGGCAAAGAATTTAATCCTGAATTGCACAACGCGGTAATTCATATTGAAGATGAAAATCTTGGTGAAAATGTAGTCGCCGAGGAAATGCAAAAGGGTTATATGTATAAAGACCAGGTTTTAAGACACAGCATGGTCAAAGTAGCTAATTAATATTTTTATTTATAAAATTAGGGAGGAATTAAAAATGGGTAAGATTATAGGTATTGACTTAGGAACAACAAATTCATGCGTAGCTGTTATGGAAGGTGGTAAGCCGGTGGTTATCACTAACGCCGAGGGTTCAAGAACAACTCCATCAGTTGTCGCATTTACAAAATCAGGTGAAAGAGTAGTCGGTGATGCTGCAAAGCGTCAGGCAGTTACAAATGCTGATAAGACTATTGCATCTATTAAAAGACATATGGGTTCTGATTACAAGGTTGAGATTGATGGTAAGAAGTATTCTCCACAGGAGATTTCAGCTATGATACTTCAGAAGTTGAAAAAGGATGCAGAGGCGTATCTTGGTGAGAAGGTTACTGAAGCAGTTATCACTGTTCCTGCTTATTTCACCGATTCACAGAGACAGGCTACAAAGGATGCAGGTAAGATTGCAGGTCTTGATGTTAAGCGTATCATCAACGAGCCTACTGCAGCAGCTCTTTCTTATGGTCTTGATAATGAAGATGAGCAAAAGATTATGGTATATGACTTAGGTGGTGGTACATTTGATGTATCTATCATCGAAATTGGTGAGGGTGTCATTGAGGTTCTTGCAACTGCCGGTGATAATAAGCTTGGTGGTGATGACTTTGATAATGCTATTACAGATTATATGTTAGCTGAGTTCAAAAAGGCTGAGGGTGTTGATCTTTCAACTGATAAGATGGCTATGCAGAGACTTAAGGAAGCAGCAGAAAAGGCTAAGAAAGAGCTTTCTTCAGCAACTACAACAAATATCAACCTTCCTTTCATTACTGCAACACAGGACGGACCAAAGCACTTTGATATGGATCTTACAAGAGCTAAGTTTGATGAGCTTACTGCTCACCTTGTTGATAAGACAAGAGTTCCTGTACAGACAGCTCTTAAGGATGCAGGCTTAACTGCAAATGAACTTGACAAGGTTCTTCTTGTAGGTGGTTCAACACGTATAATTGCAGTTCAGGAAATGGTTAAGAAATTGACAGGTAAGGAGCCGTTTAAGGGTATCAATCCTGATGAGTGTGTTGCAATCGGTGCATCTATTCAGGGTGGTAAGCTTGCAGGTGATGCAGGTGCAGGTGAAATCCTTCTTCTTGATGTTACACCACTTACACTTTCAATCGAGACTATGGGTGGTATAGCTACTCACCTTATCGAGAGAAATACAACTATTCCTACAAACAAGAGCCAGATATTCTCAACTGCTCAGGATAATCAGGATGCAGTTGATATCAATATAGTTCAGGGTGAAAGAGAGTTTGCAAGAGACAACAAGAGCTTAGGACGTTTCAGACTTGATGGTATAGCTCCTGCAAGAAGAGGTGTTCCACAGATTGAAGTTACATTTGATATAGATGCTAATGGTATCGTTAATGTATCTGCTAAGGATTTAGGAACAGGAAGAGAGCAGCATATCACAATCACTTCAGGAACTTCACTTTCAGATGAGGATATCGAGAGAGCAGTTAAGGAAGCTGCTGAGTACGAGGCTGCTGATAAGAAGCGTAAGGAAGCAATCGAAGCAAGAAATGATGCTGATGCACTTGTATTCCAGACTGAAAGAGCTTTAAATGATGTAGGCGATAAGCTTCCGGGTGCTGATAAGGCTAAGGTTGAGGAAGACTTAAAGGCTCTTAAGGAGATTATCGAGGGAACTGACCCTGATGCAATGACAGATTACGATGTAGAAAAGATTAAGGCAGGCAAGGAAACTCTTATGAACAGTGCACAGAGCTTATTCTCCAAGTTATATGAGCAGAATGGTCCTGGAGCAAATGCAGGAACCGGAACCGGAACTCCTGACTTCTCAGATGATTCAGATGTAGTAGACGCTGATTACAAAGAAATCTAATAAGGGTGAGTGCGATGGCTGAAAAAAGAGATTATTATGAGGTGCTTGGCGTCGACAAAAATGTATCAGAGGCAGATTTAAAAAAGGCATATAGAAAAGTAGCTAAGAAATACCATCCTGATACCAATCCGGGCGATGCAGAAGCAGAAGAAAAATTTAAAGAAGCAGCCGAAGCTTACGCAGTATTATCAGATCCTGAAAAGAAGGCAAAGTATGACCAGTTTGGTCATGCCGCCTTTGAGCAGGGAGGCGGTCCGGGTGGATTTGGCGGATTTGACTTTGCTGATATGGGCGATATATTCGGTGATATATTTGGTGACTTCTTTGGTGGAGGCTCAAGGCGTAGTCAGTCAAATGGTCCTGTAAAGGGTGCCAATATCAAGACTACCGTAAGAGTATCATTTGAAGAAGCTGTATTCGGAACTCAGGAGGAGCTTGAGCTTCCTCTTAAGGATGAATGTGATGTATGTAAGGGTACAGGCTCACAGCCGGGACATCAGCCTGAAACGTGTTCAAAGTGTGGAGGTAAAGGTCAGGTTACCTTTACCCAACAGTCCCTTTTCGGTATGGCAAGAACCGTACAGACCTGTCCGGATTGTGGCGGTACCGGTAAGATTATCAAATATAAGTGTAGTAACTGTGCCGGAACGGGATATGTTAAGAGCAAGAAGAAGATTCAGGTTGCAGTACCTGCCGGTATAGATAACGGACAGAGTATACGTATCCGTGAAAAAGGCGAGCCGGGTATAAATGGCGGCGGTCGTGGTGACCTTCTCGTTACCGTACTTGTAGACAGACATCCGACTTTCCAGCGTCAGGAATACGACCTTTATTCATCAGAGCCTATAAGCTTTACCCAGGCAGCTCTTGGCGGGAAGATTACTGTTAATACAATAGATGGACCTTATGATATAGAGATTAAGCCGGGTACCCAGACTGATACCAAGCTTAAGCTTAAGGGCAAGGGCGTTCCTACTCTTAGAAATAAGAATGTAAGAGGTGACCATTACGTAACGCTTATTGTTCAGGTACCGGATAAGCTTACTGAGGAGCAAAAGTCACTGCTTAATCAGTATGCCAATACTACTACTGTAAATGCAAGATCTTCGACGGATTCAGCAGGCGGTTTCAGCTTTGGTGATCACAAGAAGAAGAAAGGCTTTAAAAAAGGATTTTAAAATATTATGATGTGGACAAAATTAACAATCGAAACAACTGTTGATGCAGTTGATATCTTAAGCGTTTTTCTTGATGAAAAGGGCGTTGAAGGTATTATGATTGAAGATAATGTTCCACTTACGGAAGAAGATAAAAAGGCTATGTTTGTTGACATTCCTCTTGTTGAGGGAGAGGATGACGGAACTGCAAAGGTTTCGTGTTTTATCGACACAAGCTTTGATATCGACACATTAAAGGCGGATATAGTTGCAGAACTTACCCGCCTTAGTGCGTTTATGCCTGTAGGTACCATGAACATTACTTTATCAAATACCGAAGATAAGGATTGGATAAATAACTGGAAGCAGTTTTTTAAGCCGTTTAGGATTTATGACAATATAGTTATCAAGCCTACCTGGGAGGAACTTGAAGCCGTAAATGAGGATGATATCGTCGTTGAAATCGATCCGGGCATAGCTTTTGGTACCGGATCACATGAGACAACCAAGTTATGTATCGGTCAGCTTAAAAAGTATCTTAAGTACGGTGATTCCGTATTTGATGTGGGTTCGGGAAGCGGAATCTTATCCATAATAAGTGTATTTCTTGGTGCAGGCTTTGTACATGGCATGGACATAGATGAGATTGCTGTAAAGGCAAGTATTGAAAACCAAGAGGTCAATAAAATAGGCGAGGATAAGCTTAAGTTTACCTGTGGAAATCTGCTTGATAGCACAACAGGTAGTGAAGCTATCGAAAAGGCTATAGAGATTAACGGTGGCAATAAGTATGATATCGTGGTTGCCAACATTTTAGCCGATGTAATCATTCCTTTATCCGGTGTGGTAAGACCGCTTATTAAAGAAGGTGGATTATTTATCACTTCGGGAATCATTGATATGAAGGAAGAGCAGGTTAAGAGTGCGCTTATCGAAAATGGATTTGAAATAGTTGATATCGTGCATATGAACGACTGGGTGTCAATCATAGCTAAATAATGGTGAGTATGGGGCGGTCAGATGGAAAGGTATTGCTGTCTGAATTTGTTAGGTTCTTGGATAGTGCACGGTATATATAAGGTCTTTAAAGGACACGTTCTCACTCGGTTAAAAACGCAGGAGTACTAATAAGCTAATTCAAAAGGGAAGGTTGAACATTATTGCATAAATGCAAATGTTCAACCTTCCCTTTTTCATTACCTTAAAGTGCTCGCGTTTTTAAACGGTCCATTTAAAGACCTATATATACCTTCGCACTAATTTAGATTTTTGAAAATCAGACAGCCATACCACCATCTGACCGCCATGCTGCGCATGATGGTTGGTTTTAAAATTAAACTATAGTAATTTATCATATGAGATGGTACAATGTTTATATAAAGGGTTTAGGATTTATTTATTATTTAGATGGATGCATAAGAGGATGAGATATGAAGATTTTTTATGTGGATTTTGAAAATGTTAAGGATAGCGGTCTTAATGGAATTGCAAAATTGGATTCTGATGATGTTGTGCGAATATATTATAGTGAAGATGCAAATAAGATTTCGTTTGGTACTCATAGGAGAATAATAGAATCTCCGGCAAAATTCGAATATGTAAGAATGAGAAAGGATTTGAAGGGTGTAAAGAATGCACTGGATGTTATACTTATGTATGATCTTTCAGATAGGATAATAGAAAGTAAAGATGCTGATTTTTTTATTGTATCATTAGATGGTGATTTTGATAATTATATTATGGAAAAACAGAAAATAAAAATAAATATAAGAAAGATTTCTGAAGTTTGTAAGGCTGCTCAATCAGTTTCTCAAAACAATATAGATATAAAAATGAATAATGAGCGACAAGGAACTGATAAGAAAAAAGAACAGATTTTTCGTTCATATTTTGGTAAATATCTTAAGGATGATTATGAAGGAAACAAAGAAGATATTCTTGATGCTTATATGAATGCAAATACAAGGCAGGAATTGAATAACAACTTACAGAAGTATTTTTATAATGATGCAGTAAGTGATATTTTAAAGAGATTATCAGATTTGATAAAAAATATGCCTGGACGATAGAAAATATCATGATTTTCATTATAACAATTTGACAAAAGCATATTTGTTGCATATAATGTACTTAACAAGAGAGCCGAACGCTGGGGTGCGTCCAGCCGCTGGCAATTGAGTTACTTAAAAAATAGCACCTAGCTTTGAAGTGAACCCCTTTTGTTAGACAAAAATATATGTCTAATGAAAGGGGTTATTTCTATGTCTGGCAAGAAGATGTATAGTAACGAATTAAAACTTGAA